>CAYYWK010000195.1:0-6106 GCA_964475345.1 uncultured Desulfobulbus sp. | reverse complement strand
CATCGAGAATCACGGCCTCGGCTTCAAAATGCATGGCCCTGCCAATAGCCAATCCCTGCCGTTCTCCTCCGGAGAGAACGGATACCGCCGAATCGGAGTCGACGCCCACTCCACGCAGCCCCAGCCGTCTCTTGAGGATATCGGCGGTTTCCCGTTTCTCCCTGCGGACATCGATAAAGCCGAGTCGGTTGCTCAGATGCCGCCCCATGAAAACATTTCGCCACAGTGGCTGTTTCTCACCGAGCGAACGATCCTGATGAACGGTTTCGATGCCATGGCGCCGTGCAGTCCTGACGGTGAACGTGCGGATGTCCATCTCCTTACCGTTGATCCTTATGCAACCGGAATCGGCCTGATGCACTCCGGAAATTATCTTGACCAGGGTGGATTTGCCGGCACCATTGTCGCCGAGCAAGGCCACAACTTCTCCGGAGTGGAGATCGAAATCAAGACCATTCAGTGCATGCGAGGCACCGAACGATTTGTGAATTCGGCGCAATTCGAGAAGAAGCCTGGAGGGGGGAGAATCAACCACAATACGATCTGCACACGGAGGATGTCGTTGCAAACGACGGCCTCTGAGAGGCCGCCGTTCCTATGGGGAACTACCTGAGACCTTTTTCTGCCAATGGCGCTATCATGTCGATATTTTCTTTATGGACGAATCCGGCGCCGGTTTCAATGTTCAATCCCGAGAAGCCGAATTTTTTGGTCATGACCAATTGCATTACCGGCAGATACCCCTGGAGAAAAGGCTGGCCATCACCTACCAGATCAACATACCCGCTCTTGATTGCTGCGGCAGTTGCCGGGGACAAGCTGAAACCGCAGCCGATGATTTTCTCCGGAGCGACATTGGCTGTTCGGAAGAAGTTCTCAAGCTGTGCTGTCAAAGCGCCATGATCCATGAAAACGATCTTCGTTTCAGGATTGGCGGCAAGAGCAGCCGTCATCACCGGTGCGCCAAGTGAGGCGTCCTTGTCGATCTCCGCTGTGATTTCCATGTACACAACCTCGATGCCGGCCTGCTCCAGGGTATCGGTGATGCCGATAGTGCTCAGGCCCCGGGTCGGCTTGCTTTTCAACCCCCACACGATGGCCTTGTCTCCCTTTTTCAGCCCAAAGCGACGAATGGCCTCTGAAGCGAGGGCAATCCCGCGAGCCTTGTTGTCGACGCCGACGTAACCGAAACCCCTCGATTGGTTGGCTGCAAGCGTCGCCGGCAGTTCGGTATCCGATGCTGTCACCAGCACCCCTTTGCTCAGCGCCTCGTCAATCAGCGGTTTGTACGCGTCGTCACCTGGATGTCCCATGACCACGATGCCGTCAGGGGTGTTTGCCAGTGATTTCTTGAAATTTTCTATCATCGTCTGGGGATCCCAGTCCGAGTAGACGAATTTGATGTCACAGCCCAGATCGGCAGCTGCCTGCGCCGCACCATTCTGCACGACAGTGGCATATGGTTCGCCAACTGAACCGCCGACGTCGAAATAGATCGTCATTCCTTTTCCGCTCTGGGCTGTTGCAGCATGCAACGCTGAACCTCCCATCACTCCCAGAAGAAACACCACACCAGCCAGAAACATCTTAAGAACGTTCATTTTCCCTCCTGCAGTAGAAGTACATTTTGCTGCTTAGCCACAGCGTTTGCCGAAACCCATCAGGCGCATTGGCCATCCGTCGTCTTCATGCCTTGTGACCGATCCCAAACCCTCACTCCATAAAAACAAGCCGCTCATTGCCGTACCTTTTCCACGAAAAGACACCGCCCTGTCAATTCGTTTGATCCTATCGTTTTTCTGCAACAGATAGGCGAGGACGATATTGGCGGAATCAACGGTATCGCTGCCTCCCTGACGCTGCTACCAGGTTTCGATGAAATTGCAGTTTTGGAAAAAATACTGAGAGGGAATGAAGAATTTTGAAAAGGATCAATCCCCACCATCAAGAGGAATAAATAATACTTTTAAAATGAATAGTTATTGTATTGAAAGCTAATGAATTCATAGTTTTTTTCTATTTTACTAAAACAAAATAATAATTTAACGTACAGCTTGAATACACTATTACGCCGGAGCTTGAGTGCACCTGCAAGTACAGATTCCATCTTTACGAAGCGCCGAATGAACGACACCGCCGATCTTTTCAGCCAACACAGGAAAACAGTCTGCACCGCTGCCTTCAAGACATACCCTCCCACCCTTTCCCTCCTCGCCTCGCTCTACCGGTTTGGCGGGCAGAGCATGCGGTTTCCAGAACCGACCTGGTTCAACCTGAATTACCTCGCATGCCTCTACTCACTGCTTGATCACCTGGGAGCCGTTCATGAAAAAACCGCCATCGAGGCTGCTCTTGGATCATCCTCTGCCGAGGCAGCACTTGAGGAAATCCAGATCGAGTACACCCGTCTTTTCATTAACGGAATCCCTCACGTTGTTGCCCCTCCATACGGATCCGTCTATCTCGATGGCTCGCTGCAGGGCAGAAGCGCAGACACTGTCCTCAATTTCTATCGGCAACACGGCTATCGGCCGCTTGAATCCAGCTTCCCTCCTGACCATCTGGCACACCAACTTGAATTTCTCGCCCGACTCGCCGAATGTGGCAACGTCGCATCAGAGCAGGCGTTTCTCAGTTCCTGCATTCTTCCCTGGTACGGAAAATTTCTTGAGAGGGTTCTCAACAAAGCACGGCATCCATTCTACAGGACAGTGGTTCAGATCATCGCGTTTTTCATAGAGGAGGAAGACGAACATGGCATTCACAGTTTCACGGCGTAGTTTTCTCCGATCAGCTTCACTGGCGGCCATGTCACTGCCCCTGGCAAAGGTGACCTTCGCCGCCACGGATCAGGTTCCGTCATCACTTGAGGCCAGAGGCAGCCTCAAGGAAGAGGTCGTCTCAGGCGGCATCTGCGAAATGTGCTTCTGGCGGTGCCAGCTGATTGGTAAAAAACGCGAGGGGCGACTGATCAAACTCGAAGGCAATCCAAAATCCATCGACAATGGCACCTCGCTCTGCGCCCGGGGCAACGCGGGGATCAAGATGCTCTACGATCCGGATCGACTGAAGTACCCACTCAAGAACGTCGGTGAGCGCGGCAATCCCAAGTGGAAGAAAATCTCCTGGGAAGAGGCTCTCGACGAATGTGGCTCCAGGCTGAAAAAAGTCGTCGACACCTACGGCCCGCAGGGGATCGCAGTCTTTCCCCACGGGGCGACGGCCAAGTACCCGATGCACTACTTCGAGCGTATCGTCGGCACCCATAACGTCAGCGAAGCCTCGTTCTTCCAGTGCCGCGGAGTTCGCGACACCGCATATCTGGCAACCATCGGCGTCCCTCCCAATGAGGATGTCGACATGCCCAATGCCAAGGTCATCTTCCTCCTTGGTTGCCATTTCGGCGAGAATATCCATGTGTCGCATATCAAATCCTATATCAAGGGGTTACAGAATGGCGCCAAACTGATCGTCGTTGATCCCCGCTATTCTGCCTCCGCTGCAAAATCTGACATCTGGGTGAAAATCAAGCCGGGGACGGACGGCGCCTTTCTGCTGGCAATCATGAACTATCTGATTTCCAATAACAAATACGACAAGGCCTTCATCGAACAATACGCCACGGGCTTCGATGAACTCAAGGCCGGCATCGCCGGTTGGACGCTTGACAAAGCCGCGGCGGAATGCGACATCCCGGCTGCTCAGATCAAGGAAGTTGCGGAAATACTGGCTGCCGGCGCTCCGCACGTCAGCATTCACCCCGGTCGGCATGTTTCATGGTATGGCAATGATTTCCAACGCATACGCGCCCAAGCCTGTCTGACCGCCCTGCTCGGCGCCTACTACGTCAAAGGCGGATGGGTTCCGGGGATTGAACCGAAAGTCGGCAACATCAGCTGGGCAAAAGGCGAGCCCGACGACAGCCACAACCTCAATCTTCATGAGGATGAGGAATATCTCCACCCGTACGCACCGCCCGGCACTCCCACCGAACTGATCCGGAATGCAGCCCTGACTGGGAAACCCTATCCGATCAAGGGCTGTGTGATCTGGGGGCAGAACCCGATTCAGACCATCCCCGATCAGGAGAAAATGAAAAAAGTCCTGAAACAAATGGATTTTGTGATGTGCGTCGATATCCTGCCAACCGACGCGACCATGTGGGCGGACATCCTGCTTCCCGAAGTCAGCTACCTCGAGCGGTACGATATGGTCAAAACCGGCACCCAGTGGAATTTAGGCGAAAAACATCAGCAATATATCTCAGCGAGGATGCCTCTGGTTGAACCGCTGTTCGAATGCCGCGACCATGTCTTCATCACAAACGAGATAGCCAGACGCATGGGACATGAACAGCATATCCCGGTCAAGAGCGCCGAAGAACTGGTCGAGAAAACTCTTGCAGAAGCGGGACTGTCGCTGGCTCAGCTCAGAGCGGATAAGGGCATCCACCTCATCGACGGCAAGGATCCATATGGCGTACCTGACGATTTTGAAGTTCTGCTCTACAACGAGGAAATAGAAGACAGCGGTTTTCCCGGTATTCCGACCTATACGCCGGTTGAATCGCCACCACCCGGATATGCCCGACTCATCTATGGACGGGTGCCCGTTCATACCTTCAATCGGACGCAGAATAATGCCTGGCTGCATCAGGCGATGCCAGAGAATCCTCTCTGGATGAACGATGAAACCGCCGCCAGACTGCAGCTCAAGGATGGTGACAAGGTCGGTCTCATCAACAGCGAAGGAAAACGTTCTGCAAACACCACTTCGGTGAAGACCACTCCGGGTATCCGCAAGGATGCCGTCTACATGGCCCATGGGTACGGTTCGGCGAACCCGTTGCTGTCCGTTGCTGCCGGAGCCGGTATTGATGATCAGTCGCTGATCTCAATCTCCACAGTCGACCCCGAAAGCGGCGCCCACGGAATGCGCACGAATTTCGTCAAGCTGGTAAAGGACGGTAAGGTGCTCAACATCCCGGCCTGAAACAAACCTGTAATTATTACTATAGACCTCGGAGGATTCCTGCAATGCACTATGGAATGATCATCGATCTCGAACGCTGCGTCGGGTGCCATGCCTGCACCATCGCCTGCAAGGCGGAATGGGATGTCCCGGTCGAATTCGAACGGAACTGGGTCTATCGCCTCGGCCCCAGCCTGATCAATGGCGAGATGGCTGCCACGTATTATCCCGGTCTTTGTAATCACTGTACCGATCCGGTGTGCGTACCGGAATGCCCGGCCGACCCGGCGGAAGTAACCTTCACCGATGCCAGAAGCGGAAATATCCAGAAGATGGAAGTCGCCGCTACTTGGAAAGATCCCTTCGACGGAACCGTCGAGATCGACAAGAGTCGCTGCATCGGTTGCGGCGCCTGCGTCGACGCCTGCCCCTACGGCGCCCGTTATGTCAACCCCGCCCTGACCGACGATGTCTCTTCAGACGGCAAGGCCGATAAATGCACGTACTGCAAGCCGAGGGTTGATGCAGGCGGCATTCCTGCCTGTGTCCAGACCTGCATCACCGGAGCACGCATTTTTGGCGATCTCGACGATCCCCAGTCTGAAGTTGCCCAGTATGTCAATAAAGGGGTAATCGGTCTCGAAGCGGAAGGCGGCCATCTCGGACCGAACAGCCGGTATTACGGCAAGAAAAAAGATATCGCTCTCTTAACGCAGCAATATACCCCGCAGCTTTCCGACCTCGGCCAGATCAGAAAACGGGCGCTGCTTGCCTCGCTGGTCAGGCCTGTGTTGAAAAAGACCACCGAAATAGGTCTGCTCGGAGGAGCCGGCATTGTCATGATCAACAAGGCGCTCAAAGAGAACAAAAAAGACTGAGACCCGCAAGAATTTGGCGTGATAACCGCTGGCAGGTAGTCACGCCATTGCTTTGACGACTGGAGAAGTGTCTCTTGCCAAGTAGCGAGGAGGCTGGGTTCGGAGTTGAACCGAACAAGAGCTGTTCAGACCCTTCAACGGTTTTGCAGACCGCGGGGAGCACCGGCTCCCAAAACCAGCCTGACCTCTTTTTCTGCTGCGGGCAGTCCGGCTGCCAGATATTCAGACAGCGGTAAACGGATCAGGGGTGCCGGGAG
>CAYYWK010000194.1:0-6152 GCA_964475345.1 uncultured Desulfobulbus sp. | reverse complement strand
TTCCGACTGGAGAAAGAGACCCTTGACCGGCTCGACGGCGCAATCAGCACCCTCGTCCCGCTGGAGGGCTGCACGTCCATCGAGGTCCGCAATGACCTTGCCACATTCCAGTTCGATGGCGAGCAGGACGTCTTCATCCCTAACACCTGGCTGCAGGCGTCGCTGCACCTGCCGTCGCGACTGGTGCTCAGGATCGAGGAAAAAACGGCGGCATCCGACCCGACCGGAAACAGGCCGCAGCCAGGCGATCGCGCGCTGGCCTTCAAGGTCGAGGAAGGGTACATGCAGGTGCGGTTTTCCTTCCTCCTCAAGCTCTTCGGCGGCAAACTCCGCGATGCCGAGGGCAGCCGCCTGGTGTACCTGATCAACGACGGCAGAGGCCTTTCACGGCTGCATCTGGTGGAACTGACGCCGCTTGGCAGCGACCGGATCCGCGCCGTCGTCGCAGCCGCAGACAGCCCGGGAACCCTCTGGTTCGACATTGTCCATCCCGATTTTCCAGGGGAGCGCGACATCGGCATTGCCGGCCGGGTGCTCCATTTCCTCGGCACCACGGTTGAGCTTTTGCCGGGGCAGATGATCAGAATCGGCGAAGAGGCGCCGCAGAAGAACGAACAGGCCTGGCAGTGGTTCGACAGGACCATGCATGCCTTCGCTTATCCCGCAGCCGGGCGGACGGCGCCGTCAATCGAGTACACCCGCGATTTCGGCTACCTTTTCGAGGAACGGCAGATTGTCATGAATATGGGTTTCAAGGGCGTGGAACCTGCGCCGTGAACCAGAAGAAGTCCTCGCGGCTGCCGGGCGGAGGCGTGAAAAAGCCGGCAGCGGCAGGGATCGGGTGCAGCTACTCTTTTTTGACCTCAGCCGTCACCTCCAGCGCTTCGCCGTTGTCAAAAACCAGGCGCAAGCTGACGGCGTCGCCTGCCCGGAGCGCACGCAATGGTCCCATCAGCATCAGGTGGTAGTCGCCGGGCTTGAGGTGCACGCTGGCGCCGGCCTCGATGCGCAGCGCGGGCTGTTTCATCATATGGGCCATGCCATGCGACATGTCGGTGCGGTGGATTTCAACCATCCGGAAATCTGGGCTGGAGGCGCTCTCCAGGGAAACGGCGGCGGCCGAGGCGTTGACGATGGTCATATAGGCGGCCAGCGCCTTGGCATTCGAAGGGGCCTCCCGGATCCAGGGATCACTCACCGATAGCGCCCCGGCAACCGCAGCCGATGCGGAAACCAGAAACAAAGCCACGACAGACAGCAACAGAACAAATCGTCTCATACTCAACCTCCATGGTGTTTTCGTAGTTTTTCCAGGAATTCCTGAATATTGTCAAATGTGAACGGCGGGGACATCACCGCCACCAGCTCTGCCTGCGGCGAGATGAACAGCAGCCGCGAGGAATGGATCACCCCGTAAAATTCCTTCGGCGGCTGCTGCAGGACATCGTCAAGCACATGGTCGTCATCCGGATCGGTATAGGCATAGTAGAGGCCGAGAGCGGCAACGAGATCGCGGATGGTTTCAGGCTTGCCGGTGACGCCGACGAACCCCGCGTTGAAATGGCCGAGGTACCTGGCAAGTTCCTCCGGGGTATCGCGGAACGGATCCACCGAGAAGAACAGGAAGGCCGGCGTCGCGCCCTCCCCCGGCCTGCCGCCGATTTTGCTGTAGACAGCCGCCATCTCGTTCAGCGCGGTGGGACAGACATCCGGGCAGTAGGTGAAACCGAAGAAGGCCAGCGTCCAGCGGCCGAGCAGGGCCTTGTCGCTGATCTCCCCGCCCCGGTGGTCGACGAGGCTGAAGGCCGGTATCGCGACGGGAGGGTCAAGAGCCCGGCCGATCATCGGGTCGAAATCGAGCCTGGGCTTTTTCAGCAGCATGGCCCAAACGATCGCCGCGACGACAACGGCGGCGGCGAGGAGGAGAAGACCTGTTCGCAGGGCCGGAAAGGTTCGTTTCAAGGGGACGCTCCTGTCTATGCAGATAATCATCAGCCGTGCCGCCATGCCGCCGCAGGCGGCCGCCCGTCACGCTAATACGCGGCACAGAGTCGGTGCGGGCCTGCAAGAAAACCTGTTGCACCGATTGCCTTTAGATCAGGTAAGCTCTTTTCGCAGATTGCGCAAGAGAGCGGACCCATTCGCGGCGATCCACCCGCAGGTCGCCTGGGCAGCCGCTCTTCCAGCTGACAGCTTGCGCAGATAGACTTGCCGCAAATCTTCCAGGCCGGGATGGAATGGCCGGCCGCCGCCTGCCGGCAGGACTGCCGGATCCAGCTGTCCCGCCAAGGTTGTTCATCGCTTGCACCCTTTGCCTGCCATGGATCTTCCGGGCACTGTCCAGGTGCTGCAACCAGAGCGTCACGTTGCTGCGAATCATTCCCCCTTGACATAGTGATGTTCTGTCTGATACATATTGATGTAACACACGATACATCCATACTGACAAGGATCCTCTGATGGTACAGGTCAACAAATTGGAATGGCTGCTGTTTTTCTACTCGATCCCGGCCAGCCCGGTGAACAACCGGATGAAGATCTGGCGCAAGCTGCTGAAGACCGGCGCCGTTCAGCTCAAGGGCGGCGTCTACATCCTTCCCTACAGTGAAGAACGCCACGAGGCCCTGCAGTGGCTGCTGGCCGAGCTGCCCGAACTGAAGGGGGAAGGCCTGCTGCTCAGGACCGACAGCATCGAACCGCTGCAGCAGCAGGAGATCGTCGCCCTTTTCGACGAGCAGCGGCGGCAGCAGTACCAGGAACTGGCCGGCAGGGTAGACGAATTCGCGGGCCGTCTCCGCAATCTCCAGAAAGGAGGCAGCGATCGCCGGTCGACCTCGCTGTTCCGCCAGTACGAGAGGCTGCAGGCCGACCTTCTTGCCATCCGGCAGCGTGATTTCTTCGATTCGGAGACAGGCCGGGAACTGTCGGAACGTCTCGCCGCCCTCCGCAGAGGCCTCGAGGAACTGGGCGCCACCGGCAGGAAAACCGACAGCCGGGTTTCGGCGACCCTGCCGGACAGGCGTGATATTGCCGACTTCACCGGCCTGACCTGGCTGACCCGCCGCCGGCCCTTCGTCGACCGGATGGCCTCGGCCTGGCTGATCCGGCGTTTCATCGACCCCGGCGCCGTCTTCGCCTTCAGCGACGAGGAGGGGCTCTCGGCAACCCGAGGCGGGCGGGAAGTCTCCTTCGACGTGCGCCAGGGGGATTTCACCCACGTGGACGACCTCTGCACCTTCGAGGTCCTGATCCACAGCTTCGGCCTGGCGGACCGCGGCCTGTCCCGCCTTGCCGAAATCGTCCACGACATCGACATTAAGGACGGCAGGTTCGCCGCCGCCGAGGCCCCCACCGTGGAGTTGATCATCCGGGGCATCCGCAATCTGAACCTGCCCGACCAGGAAACCCTCGAACAGGGCATGGCCGTCTTCGAGGCGCTGTATCGCTCACTCAATGAAAACATCTGAAAAAGGAGTTTCGCTATGCCAAGCATCGAAAAACACCTCGAAACCAGCATGAAGCGCACCGGCCGGGAATATCGCGAAGTGCACGAATGGATCGACGATCCCGCCAGCAAGAACGAGCGGCACGATATCACCGCCATTCCAGACAATTTCCAGATGTTCAAGGAACAGCACGGCGAAGAGGCGGCCAGGGAGTACGTCCAGCACCTGAGCGACGACCTCAGGGGCCGCTTCGGTCATGTCCTCGAGGATTTCGAGAAGGAAATGGCCGCCGCGATCAGGTATTTCGGCTCGAAATAGCGGAGGATCGGGGTGGATACGCGGACCAATTTCTACGGCCTCTGCCTCTCCGGCTTTCTCGCCAAGGCCTCCTACGCCCTGGCCAGGACACCGGTGCTGGCCCTGTTCGCCGCCTCCTTCGGCGTAGGTCCCGAGGCCATCGGTTTCGCCGTGGCCATCTCGACCATCACCGGCGTCTTCTTCAAGATGCCGGCCGGGGTGATCTCGGATATCATCGGCCGGCGCCGGACGATGCTGATCGGCCTGGTTTTCTTCGCCGTCATCCCCTTCTTCTACCTGCTGGTCGATTCCTACGGCAGCCTGCTGGCGGTCCGGTTCCTGCACGGTTTCGCCACCGCCATCTACGGCCCGGTGATCATGGCCGTGGTGGTGGACATCGCAGGCGGCCGGCGGGGCGAGATGCTCTCCCTGTTTTCCTCGGTAACTATCGTCGGCAACCTGATCGGCGCGCCGCTCGGCGGTTTTTTGCTGCAATGGCTGGCCGGCGGCGGCAGGCAGCAGCTCGCCCATTTCCATGTAATCTACGGTGTCGTGGCCGCCCTCGGCATGGTGGCCCTGCTGGCCGGAATCCGTGCCAGCGCGGGCATGGCGGCGGGTGGCGCAGGCCCTGGCGGGAAATCGACCATCTCGGCGGTGGTCGCCCATTTTTTCCACAGCCTCAAGAACATCCTCACCGACCGGCGGATCGTCGTCACCAGCAACATGGAAGGGGTGCAGAACCTCTCGGTCGGGGCGCTCGAGGCCTTCATGCCGATCTATGTCGTCATGGTGCTCGGCTTTTCCGAGTTCCAGGCCGGCCTGCTGTGGGGCGTGCAGATCTTCGCGACGGTTTTCGCCAAGCCGCTGATGGGCAGGATCAGCGACCGGCACGGCCGCCGGCCGCTGCTGTTCTATGGGATGTTCGTCTGTGCCCTGCCCTTCGCCCTGGTCCCATGGGTGCGGGATTATTCGCTGCTCCTGGTGCTGGCCCTGGTCTTCGGCCTCGGCGAGGCGATCGTCACCTCGTCCTCGGCGGCGATGGTCGCCGATTTCTGCCGGGAAGACAACATCGGGTCGGCGATGGGGGTGTTCGGCACCCTCTTCGATATCGGCCACGCCAGCGGCCCGATCCTGGCCGGTCTGCTGATCGGCCTGTCCGACGGCCAGGATTTCCGGCTGGCCTTCGCCTGCATCGCTGTCATCCTTGTCGCATCGGCCCTGCTCTTCCGCCGGACCATCCCGGCCACACCCTGACCACCCGGTACTTCCAATGACCAGCACAGCATCAAACGACCAGGCAGCGGAACCTTCGCCGCCATCCTTCCGCGAGGCCTTCCTGTTCTGGCTGAAACTCGGCTGGATCAGTTTCGGCGGCCCGGCCGGCCAGATCGCCATCATGCACCAGGAACTGGTGGAGAGAAAGCGCTGGATCGCCAACGACCGCTTCCTGCACGCCCTGAACTACTGCATGCTGCTGCCGGGACCGGAGGCCCAGCAGCTGGCGACCTACATCGGCTGGCTGCTGCACCGGACCAGGGGCGGGATCGCCGCCGGGGTCCTGTTCGTGCTGCCGTCGGTGTTTATCCTCTTCGCCCTCAGTTACATCTATGTCGTCTTCGGCACCCTGCCATGGGTGGCGGCGATCTTCAACGGCCTGAAGGCAGCGGTGCTGGCCATTGTCCTCGCCGCAGTCATCAAGATCGGCAGGAAATCGCTGAAGAACGGACTGCTGCTCGCCATTGCCGTGCTCTCGTTTGTCGCCACCGCCCTCTTCAGACTGCCCTTTCCCGCCCTGATCCTGACCGTCGGGCTGGTCGGCGCCATCGGCGGCCAGCTCGCCCCGGAGCTGTTTCTGGCCGGCAGAAAATCCGGTGCCGCGGCACCGCTTGCCGATCAGGCGGGAGGGCACAGCCGGGCGACATCGCCCGCCAGAAACCTGCGACTGCTGGCGATGTTCATCGTCCTGTGGGGCGTGCCCTTCATCGGCCTGTACCTGCTGCTGCCAGGCTCGATCTTCGCCACCGAGGCCTTCTTCTTCACCAAGGCCGCCTTCCTGACCTTCGGCGGCGCCTATTCCCTGCTCGGCTATATCGCCCAGGCCGGCGTCGAGCAGTACGGCTGGCTCACCAGCCTGCAGATGATGGACGGGCTGGGGCTCGCCGAGACCACCCCCGGCCCGCTGATCATGGTCGTGCAGTTCGTCGGCTTCCTGGCCGGCTGGAACCATCCAGCCATGCTGGGACCCGTCCTCGGCGCGCTGACCGGCTCGCTGGTCGCCACCTATTTCACCTTCCTGCCCAGTTTCATGTTCATCTTCCTCGGCGCACCCGACGTCGAAAGGCTGGCCGGCAACAGCAGGATGGCGGCGGCGCTCGCCACCATCACCCCGGCGGTGGTGGGCGTCATCCT
>CAYYWK010000193.1:0-6152 GCA_964475345.1 uncultured Desulfobulbus sp. | reverse complement strand
TTACTCGCTAACGTGAACTGAGAAATTTTCCATTTCCATCTGAAGCGGAACAGAGGACCATCATGCGGCAATCCTCATCATCAGTCACATTTCTTCTGCTCTGCCTGGGCTTGTTTATATCACTAATTACCTTCCAATGTGCTGGAGCGGCAGCGCATGTGCCGATATCCAACCCTGGATTGCTGGAAGGAAATAAAACCGATGGGCGCTATCCGGCGATTATGCTTACTGGTTATTGGCATCCGACCGGGCAGATGATCGCACGTTTTAGCACCGACACCGTACTGAACCCAGCTGGCTGGCAGGGCGAAAATTGGGAAGGTCGCGGCTACTCCATCTATTCCTATTTCCCCGATCCAGCCACCTATACTGGCACTTTCGCGGTTGATTATCAGAAAACTTGGGAAGATTTCTGGGCGATCACCACCCAGATCAAGCCGGTGGCTATCATCAGTTTTGGTGCTGGAGATGGTCCATGGGAGATAGAATGGAATGCCCGAAATCTCTCACAGTGGGTGTTTGACAGCGTCGCACCAATTCTGCCGACCCCGAATCCTCCGGATGATACGGTGCCGGTTGGTTATATTCGTCATCCATCCCTCCCTGTCCAGGCCATCGCCGACGCGGTGGAAGCGCACACAACTATAAATGCCTGGGTGGATTGGCAGGGAAACCCAGGGGCTTTTCTCTGTGAATATATTGCATATCTTGGCATGTGGTATCAAGCCATCCATGCGGCAGATAGTCAGCAACCATGCGATGCGGCCGGCTTTATTCATGTCAACCAGAATGTCCCTCTGATTGAGGCACAGGAAGCGGTGAATATCACCTTGCGCGAGACAATTACCTCTCTTGTTGGCATTGACCGGCAAAGAAAACTGCGGCAATGTATTATGCTTTTGCAGATCTTATCGGGAGGATTTCCCGCCGAACCGATCTTGCAGCAGGATATTAACAATGACGATAAAATAGGCCTGGCCGAGGTATTTTATATTCTACACAGTCTAAGCCAGGAATAGAGTTGTCAGTTCTTCGTTGCCAGGACGATCACTGGTGGCTGTAAATAATAGGACAGTAATGTTTTAAGTTGGCCAGACTGACAATCAAATTTGCCATGTGCCTCAGCTTTACTTTCCTACTGTATCCAGACACGTCGTGGATTCTAAAATCCTAACATAGAAAACGAAATTCAGGGTTTGAGACTATCCATGGCCATCTCCAGCCGAAGATATTCTTTGGTAAGGTAAAGTCAGCAATTGCTCCATTTCTGAACAATTCCATTGAAATAGACAGGTCTACCCTGTCAGGAATAAGCTTAACTCAAGGATGGGTCTCTTATATCGAGGCTGGCCAATGCACATCTTTCAGGACTGAAATCATTCTGAAACATTTTTTTCTTCGTTATTACAGGCATATGTTCCATTTATGGGCTTATTCAAAATTTCAGTGCAACTTCTGATTTGACAGGATACGACTTCCAATCGCTATTACCATAGCGGCAACGATCATACTTGTTGCAACTGCGAACGTAACTCGCATACCGAGGCCAACGGCTACTGGATGCGCTGTTGTGATGTTGCTTGTCGCCGATGCCAGCGCGAACACAGCACCCATAAGGGATGCACCCGTGATACGCCCGAGATTGCGTGACAAGTTGAGCATGCCGGAAATTACCCCCCGTTGATCCGAGGGGGTATCTTTCATGACATCGGTATTGTTAGCGGTCTGAAAAAGTGAATAACCGCCAGTTATTACCGCGATAGGGATGATGTAGCCAATAATGCCGAACCTTGCCGGGATCATAGATAGAATTGAGGTACCGGCCGCCATTCCAACAAGCCCAATGATGGTCATGCGGTGTGCGCCGAAACGGTCGGATAAATACCCGGCTGGCGCAGCCGTCAAGCCGGCCACAATGGGACCGGCAGACAAGACCAATCCAACCATGGCTGCATCGAGGCCAAGTCCAAGGGAGAGATAGAACGGGCCAACCACCAGCGTTGTTGTCACCACCGTTGCGACCAGCCCACTCATAAAGAGGCTCGCACTCAACAAGGGATCTCGGAACATAGTCATTCGAATCAAAGGAGATGCTGCTCTTTCCTCAACAAGCACGAAGAAAACGACTCCGAAGACAGCAGCTAAAAGCAGGGATATGTTGAGCAAGCCGAAACTGCCGTGGCCAATCGTCACGGCAAGTGCATACGCTGCAAGCGTCAGAGCGAGCAGCAAGGTGCCTACGCCATCGAAACCGGCTCGCTCAAATTCCGGCACACGGCGATCAACGGGCAGATAGTGATACGCGAGAAGAAAAGCCAAGACACCCAGTGGCACATTGACCAAGAAGATTGCCCGCCAACCGAATCCGATGATGAGGACACCGCCGAGCGATGGACCAAGCGCGGTGCCTATAGCAGACATTGTTCCGAGGAGCCCCATGACTTTACCGGTTTTTTCCTTCGAAACCATCCCGCCGACCATTGCCATGGTGAGGGCCATCATAATGGCCCCTCCAAGGCCCTGCACCGCCCGGGCAGCAATCAGCAACCAAAGTGTGGGAGCGACACCGGACAATACCGAGGCCGCCGTGAACAAGACGATTCCGGCGAGGAGCAACCTGCGGCGGCCGATGATGTCACCCAACCGGCCAACGCTGACGATCAGGGTGGTGCTGAAGAGGAGATACGCGATCACAACCCACTGGACTTCCTGGAAGGAAGCAGTGAACGCCTGTGCCATTGTTGGCAAAGCAACATTGGCGATGCTGGTATCCAGTGAGGAAAGTAACATGGATAAGGAAAGACTTGCGAGTGCCCACCGAGCCGAAGATGCCCGTACAATATTTTCAGGGACGGCCCCATCTAATTGCGTAGTAATTGGCTTCATGATGAACTCCTTTTTGTTTTGAACGTTGTTTGCTGCGACGCCTGAAACCAAGCTGTCTGAAACAGAGTATAGTCTCTTGTTTGATCCGGCGTAACACGCATGGCTTGCACTTTATTGGTGCGTTTGACGCCACATGTCAGAGCGTGCTAAAGTTGACGCATGGCAACACCAGATCTCAACCTACTCGTTACCCTTGATGTGCTGCTGGCGGAAGGCAGTGTAGCGCGTGCAGCTCAACGATTACAGCTGAGCCCGTCCGCAATGAGTCGTGCGCTGGCACGATTGCGTGAGACAACGGGCGATCCGTTGTTGGTTAGGGCAGGACGTGGTCTTGTTCCCACGCCGCGAGCACTTGAACTCCGCAACCAGGTCAGTGAACTCGTGCAAGGCGCAAAAGTGATTCTACGCCCTGCTGAAAAGCTCAGGCTTGACAAGCTGTTTCGTACGTTCACGCTGCGGACCAGTGAAGGTTTTGTGGAAAACTTCGGAGTGGACCTTATTGCTCGCATCGGCAAGGAAGCTCCCCACGTACGGCTGCGATTCGTGCAGAAGCCGAACAAAGACAGTACGCCACTTCGTGACGGGACTGTCGATCTGGAAACTGGTGTTGTAGAGGAGACGACGAGCCCGGAGGTACGCACACAGGCATTGTTCCGAGATCGATATATTGGCGTAGTGCGAAGCGGACACCCGCTGTCTCGAGGGCAGATTACTCCCGCTCTCTATGCGGCCGGCAGACATATCTGCGTCTCACGTCGCATTCTCGACAAGGAACCGGTTGATGAGGCATTGGAGACGCTTGGAGTGGAACGGGATATCGTTGTCACGATTGTCGGCGGCTTTTCGACTGCACTGGCTCTCGCTCGAAACACCGACCTGATAGCCAGTGTTCCCGAACGCCATACCGGAAACCTGCGCAATGGAATGCATAGTTTTGACCTTCCGGTTTCCACACCGGAATTCACGGTTTCAATGCTCTGGCACCCAAGACTGGATGCCGACCCAGGACATCACTGGCTGCGTGAATGCGTTCGGGATGCATGCAACCTGAAACCCATGATAAACTCAAATCACGGCAAATCTGGTAACGACTGAAGTGCGGCAGATGGGCAATAATGGAAACCAAAGCTTGGCTCCTTTATCACGGATTTTCTATCCATTCATGGAAATACGAAATGATTATGATAGTTGTATAAATAATAAATTCTGACTCTATGTGCCAAGAATCGCTCGATTACTGTAATAGTTTAATAGGATTGCATTTATTTGATCGTTTGATCTGCCGGTTGGTTTTCGGTCTGCTTGTGGCCCTCCTTTTCTTTTCCGAGGCCGAAGCCGCCCCTGAAAACGCAGTGTTTACCGAAACCTCGCTTAAATCTATTCAAGGGGGGGCAAACTCACAAACCCCTGCCCTGCTACCCGTCTATCGCATAAAACTGCGGGTCCATGTGGCAAACAGCAGGAGATCTCCAGAGGAATTCGTATCGATTTTAGCAGAAATTAATAAAATCTGGCAGACACAGGCAGGTATTTGTTTTGAAATCGAGATAGTTAATCATGACAACACCCTTGCTGACGGGCTCGACATGTGGTTCTCACCTGATATCGGTGGATACAACGGTTACTACGATGGTGAACACATCCAAATGAGCGATGCTCCTGTCCTGGCATACGCCGCAAATCCAGCAAGATCATCAGCGGCTCGCACTGCCGCCCACGAACTTGGTCACGCCTTGGACCTGCGTCATCGACAGGATTCAGATGAAAACCTTATGAGGTCACGCACCTATGGCTGGCAGCTGAACGCACAGGAAATCCAACATGCCCGGGAGACGGCAGCCGAAATTTCCATGAAGGATTCTTTTCCGGCCAACTGTGAACCACCGAAAATCAAGCTATAGGAAGCATGTAAGTAGCTTGAAAAAACGGAAACCAAACCTCCCTTTTTCTTATATTAAAATACTTTTATGGAACTTGACTCCTTTTCAAGACATTCGGTTAAGGTGGCCACCTTCAATGTGTCCTCTTCCCTCAAATATCAAGATGAAAAATGCCCACTGTTCAGGTAGGTCGTATATTCAGGAATAAGGTCAATCGTGAGGTAATTCCCCAAGACGATGCCAGCCAAGACAAATCAAAATCTGTTTATTCGGCATGGATATTTTTATCCTGCATTGATACTAGATCCACCATGCTGCCAGATTCCTTTTTTGATGTGCAGCGGTTTTCCACTTAATGGCTTGTTCAAATTTCAGGGGCCACTTCTGTCAACGCCTCGATGCCAGTTGCTTTTCAGGGATTTTGGAAGCATCAGATAATGTAGGGGTGACGGAAATCCGCTTGCGATCGTTTCCCACAAGAAATGGCCTCTCAATATATTTGTATGTGAAGGCCGACAGGATGTAGGTAATGACCCCGGCGACGAGGAACATGGGCAGACCGCTGACGCGGAAATTGGCGAAGTCGAGAACCTCTGTTCGCACAAAACCTATGATCATCGGGTGTATGAGATAGAAACTGAGGCCGACGATGCCGACAGCGCGCAGGGGTTTCAGATTCATGATCCAGCCAAGCAGGGTGTTGTTGGCCAGAACCACCAGCAGGATGAAGAGGCCAGCCCCGAAACCGAAGATGCCGCGATGATTTTCGGCATTTAAGGGGCGAAGGCTCGGAATCATCCTCTCCGAGAGAATCATCAGCGCAATCAACAGGATCAATCCGACAACAGAGCACGCGCGCTGCACGCGGGTTCTATCCAGTTTCATGAAGGTGCGGTTTTCCCCCAGCCAGTGATAAAGATAGGAGAATACCA
Source organism: uncultured Desulfobulbus sp. (assembly GCA_964475345.1). Classification (GTDB taxonomy): domain Bacteria; phylum Desulfobacterota; class Desulfobulbia; order Desulfobulbales; family Desulfocapsaceae; genus Desulfoprunum. Next base: position 454 of record CAYYWK010000193.1, on the reverse strand, counting down.
TCCCGGCCAGGAATACACCGAGCATCGGCAGCATCTTCTTTCCCTGCCCATAGAGATAGATCATCTTTTCGTCGAGACGGGTATTGATCAATGTCATCACCAGAAGCAAGAACACCAGGGAGGGAAGCTTCTTGCCTTTGAAGAGGACATAGATTAACCCGACAATCAGCGGCAAGAAAAGATAGAAGAACATCTCTTGCGGCAACGTCCAGTAATGACCGTTCGCCTGAAGGAAGAGAAGATGTCTGAGGACTTCGTCGGTACGTCCATGAGCCAGCATGGTAACCCCGACGAAGGCGTAGTACATCGGCATCAACCGTTTGAACCTGCGCAGCAAATATTTGCTCATATATTCGTAGGATAGTGCCCGGGAAGGTCTTTGCACAAAAGGTGCAGCCAGGAGAAACCCACTCAGTGCGAAGAAAAACCACACCCCGAGCAGACCCATGTTGTG
>CAYYWK010000192.1:0-6158 GCA_964475345.1 uncultured Desulfobulbus sp. | reverse complement strand
GCCCGTTCTTTGTCTTCGGTGAACTCCCTTGTAATTCGGGGCTGAGTACAGTATTTTTGGCCCAACATTCGATGCGGTTGGTCCATGATCCAGCATACAGTTAATGAGGAAGAAATTGGCAGGGAAAAACGAGAGCAGGTCGATCATCAAAGAGTATGTCGAAGCGATAGTGGTTGCCGTTCTGCTTGCTCTCTTTATCCGCACCTTTGTCGTGCAGGCGTTCAAGATCCCGTCCGGTTCAATGCTGCCGACACTGCAGATCGGCGACCATCTGCTCGTCAATAAATTTATCTACGGGCTGAGGATGCCCTTCAGTGGCAAGTTGCTGGTTCCCTGGAAGAACCCGGTGCGTGGCGACGTTGTCGTCTTCCGTTTTCCCAAGGATCGGAAAATAGACTACATAAAAAGGGTCGTGGCGGTGGCCGGTGACAAGGTCGAGATTGTCGACAAGCACCTGATGATCAATGACGCGGAGGTGGTCGATCTGCAGGCGCATTTTACCACATCCGACGTGATCAAGGCCTCCGCAAGCCCGCGGGACAATTTCGGCCCGGTAACCGTGCCGGAGGGCAAGATCTTTGTCATGGGTGACAATCGGGACAACAGTTATGACAGCAGATTCTGGGGCTTTGTCGATCAAACCGACATCCGTGGCAAGGCCTTTATCCTCTACTGGTCGTGGGATATCGAGACGTCCATGCTGTCAGTTGATAGATTGCTTTCCATCCGTTGGAGCCGGATCGGCGATGTGATCCAATGAAATCGTCTTTCCTGCGCAGACGAGAGGATACGACGTGAAAACTGAATATCGTTTCAGGCACAGGCATATCTTCGGGATGGAGCAGTTGTCCGTGCAGGATATCCATCATGTCATTGCGACTGCCAGGTCGTTCAGGGAAATATCCGCCAGAGCCATCAAGAAAGTACCCACCTTGCGCGGCAAAACGATAGTCAACCTGTTTTTCGAGCCTTCCACCAGGACGCGCACCTCGTTCGAGATTGCGGCGAAGCGAATGAGCGCTGATACGTTCAATATAGCGGCGTCCACCAGTTCTGCGACCAAGGGGGAGACCCTGGTCGATACTGCCCGGAATATCGAGGCGATGCATCCTGACATCATCGTTGTGCGGCATTCCTGCTCCGGGGCTCCGCAGCTGCTTGCCCGTCATATCGCGTCCTCGATCATCAACGCCGGGGATGGGGCGCACGAGCATCCCAGCCAGGGGCTGCTTGATATCATGACCATCCTGGATCATAAGAAAGATCTTTCCGGGTTGAAGATTGCCATTGTCGGCGACATAGCCCACAGCAGGGTCGCCATATCGGATATCATCGGATTCTCAAAACTGGGCGCAGAAGTGTGTGTGGCGGGGCCGGCAACGTTCATCCCGAAGGCGGTTGAATACCTGGGCGCACGGGTCTGTCCCTTGCTGGATGAGGCCATAGACGGCGCTGACGTGGTGATGGCGCTGCGTATCCAGAAGGAAAGGCAGAATGATCCGTTGATCCCGAGCCTGCGGGAGTACGCGGCGTATTACGGGGTCAACCGCCGGCGTCTCGAATCGGCGAAAGGCGACGTCCTCGTCATGCATCCCGGGCCGATCAACAGAGGGGTAGAGCTCAGCCCCGATGTCGCTGACGGCAGCTCGTCGGTCATTCTCGAGCAGGTCACCAACGGGGTCGCGGTGCGCATGGCCCTTCTCTATCTCGTCATGGGCGGCGAGAGGGGCGACGATGCCCAGGGGGGCGTATGACACAAGAGCTGCTGATCCTGCGTAACGCTCGAGTGGTTGATCCCGCATCCGGGAGGGATGGGATCGAGGACGTCTGGGTGTGTGAAGGAAGGATTGTCGATCCTGGTGCCGCTATCCCCGTGCACGCCCGCTGTTTCGATCTTTCCGGCAAATGGTTGGTCCCTGGTCTGATCGACATGCACGTGCATCTCCGTGAGCCGGGCCATGAATATAAGGAAACGATCGAATCCGGAACCGCGGCTGCCGCCGCTGGCGGATTCACCGCCGTTGCCTGCATGCCCAATACCAGGCCGGTCAACGACAACGCGGCGGTGACCAGGTTTATCCTGGAGAAGGCTGCAGGCTGCGCTGCACGTGTATACCCGGTCGGGGCCATCAGCCGGGAAAGCAGGGGCGAGCATCTCGCTGAATACGGTGAGATGAAACATGCCGGGGTGGTTGCGCTGACAGACGACGGCATGCCGGTCGCAGACAGCCAGCTGATGCGCCGGGCCATGGAATACGCGACAAGTCATGGCCTGCCGGTTCTGTCCCATGCCGAGGAGGTGTCGCTGAGCCGCAACGGCTGCATGAACGAGGGCCCGGTGTCGACCAGGCTCGGTCTGCGGGGGATTCCGGCGGCAGCCGAGAGCATCATGGTGTACCGGGAGATCGCCCTGGCTGAATTGACCGGCGCCTGGGCGCATATCTGCCATGTCAGCTGTGAGGCGTCGGTCGCTCTGATCCGCCAGGCGAAACTGCGGGGGATAAAGGTGACCGCTGAGACCGCCCCGCACTATTTTTCCTTAACCGATGAGGCCGTCGGCAGCTACAATACCCATGCCAAGATGAGCCCCCCCCTGCGTTCCGAGCTCGACAGACGGGCGATCTGTCAGGCCTTGGCGGACGGGACGCTCGATGCGATCGCAACCGATCATGCCCCGCATTCGGTGCTGGAAAAGGATGTCGAGTTCAGCTACGCCGCCAATGGCATAACCGGTCTTGAAACGGCCCTGCCCCTTGCCCTGCGGCTCGTGCACGATGGGGTGATCAGTGCAGGCCGCCTGGTCGAGTTGATGTCCTGCTTCCCGGCACGGATTCTCGGCGTCACCGGCGGCAGGATCTGCGCCGGAGAGGCGGCCGATTTGACGGTGATCGACCCTGGGAGAGACTTCACATTTTCCGCATCCGGGAGCAGGTCGAAGTGCAGGAACACTCCCTTCGACGGCTGGCAGTTCCGCGGCAAGGCGGTACTGACCATCATGGATGGCCGTATCACCTACAAAGACATCTAACTTCCGTCAGCAGTATTCCGCCGGATCGTCGATCCCCGCCCCGGCAAACCCTTTCAGCCGCAGGATGCAGGCGTCACAGTGGCCGCAGGCTTTCGTCCCGTGTGGGTCATAGCAGCTGTGGGTCATACCGTAGTCAACCCCCAGGGCGAGCCCTTCCCTGATGATCTCGGTCTTGCTCATGCGCAGCAGTGGTGCATGGATGGTAAATCCTGCCCCGCCGCAGACTCCGGCTTTTGTGCCGAGGTTCGCCATCCGCGTGAACGCCTCGAGGAATTCGGGGCGACAATCGGGATAGCCGGAATAGTCGACGGCATTGACGCCGATGAAGATGTCCCACGCCCCGAGGACCTCGGCCCATGCCAGGGCATGGGCGAGCAGGATGGTGTTGCGGGCCGGCACATAGGTGACTGGGATGGCCTGCTGTTCCGTGTCCCTGTCCTTTGGCACCTCCATGTCGGTCGTCAGGGCCGAGCCGCCGATCCTGTCAAGGTCGAGTCTCAGTACCAGGTGCCGTTCGGCGTTGAATAGAGCTGCTATTTTGCCGGCCTTCTCCAACTCAACTGTCTGCTTCTGGCCATAGTCGAAGCTGAGGCAGTTGCAGGAGTAGCCCCGGGCGCTGGCAATGGCGAGGACGGTGGTCGAATCAAGTCCTCCGCTCAGGAGGATTATGGCGGGTTTTTTCTGTGTCATGATGATCTCGGCTGTGTTCGGTTTCAATGGAGTGAGCAAGGGAGCAAGCCGGTCACGGCGATTTCTTCAGGGCTGACTGTCGCCTGGCAGGCAAGCAGTTTCACTCCGCCAGCATGTACTTCCCGCAGTGTCCGGGCATAGACCGGATCTGTCTTTTCGGCGGGGCGGAAGCCAACGGCGTCGTTTCTCTGGACCAGGAAGAGAACCATGGCCTTGCAGCCGCTGCGAACGATATCGCGCAATTCGAGGAGATGTTTGGTGCCGCGGGTGGTTATGGCATCCGGGAACATTGCCCAGCCGTTTTCAACCCATGTGCAGCTTTTGATTTCGACAAATGTGGGGGCCGATTGAAAATAGACGGCGAGGTCAAGGCGGCAGGAAGGTGAGGTCCTGACCTCCTTGTGGATCTTTTCAGGGCCCTGAAGCTCAGGGATAAGCCCTTGTTCTATCGCCTCGACGACGATGGCGTTGGTCCGCAAGGTATTGACGCCGACCCAGGTGCCGTTTGCCTGGACCAGTTCGAGTGAGTACGGATACTTGCGTGATGGATTGGAGGAATACGACAGGAAGATGGGACTGCCCGGTGCCGAGCAGGTGAGCATGGCGCCGGTGTTGGGGCAATGGGCAGTGACAATCCGGCCGTCCGGCAACTGGACATCGATCAGGAAGCGCCGGTATCGCCGTACCAGCACCGCAGGCTGCAGAGGTTTCGGGAACCGCATGGATACAGGGGAAACGAAGGGGGGATGGTTGCCTGCTCAACAATATTTGCGTTGCATATCAGCCGTGCAAGTGCTAAAATTCCAGCATAATCCATGGTTTCCCTAGCCTGGGATGATGTCCTTCAGGAGAGGGAGACGCTCGTCATTGACGCATGTCATTCTACTCATTTAGGAGATGCATTGCCATGAAATTAGGTATCAATGGCCTTGGCCGGATTGGGAAACTCACCGTGTGGCACCATGTCTCGAAGAAGTACTTTTCCGGCATCGTTGTCAACATCGGCCGGGAAGTCGGCAGGAGTCTCGAGGATCTGGCGGCGGCCATCGAGCGTGATTCCACCTATGGCCGTCTCGGTACGTATCTTCATGGACACAGGGCTGGCCGGATGATCGAGGAACTTGATCATGCGAAGGGAACGATGCTGGTCAATGGCGTGCCGCTCACCGTGCTCCGCGAGACGCGCAATCCCAGGGAAATAGCCTGGAAGGAAAACGGCGTGCAGCTGGTGGTCGACACCACCGGGGTCTTCAGCGATCCGACCACCGATGCCGGGGATGCCAGGGGCGCGCTGCGCGGTCATATCGTTGCCGGTGCGGAAAAGGTGATTCTGTCGGCGCCGTTCAAAATCAAGTCGAAAGGGCTGCAGATGCCCGAAGATGCCGTTACCACGGTTATGGGAATCAACGAGGACACCTATGATCCATCCAGGCATTCGGTGATCTCCGCTGCTTCCTGTACAACGACCTGTCTGTCCTACATGATCAAGCCTCTCATGGAGGCGATCGGCGCCGAGAATTTTCTCAGCGCCTCGATGGTGACCGTGCACGCCGCCACCGGCAGCCAGCAGGTCCTTGACCGTCTGCCGAAGTCCGGTGCCACCGATCTCCGCAAGAACCGGTCCATCATGAACAACATCATTCTGACAACGACCGGCGCGTCGAAGGCGCTGGCCCTTGTCATCCCGGAGATGGAGCGGATAGGCTTCATGGCCGAATCGGTGCGCATCCCGACATCCACCGGTTCCCTGATAGTTCTTGTCCTCAATTTCCAGGACGACAGCGAAGCCCCCATCAAGCGCAGCTACATCAACTCGATCTACAGCGAGTATGCCAAGACGAGCCCGTATCTGGTGTTCACCGAGGAGCAGAACGTTTCCTCCGACATCATCGGGCTGCCGGCGGCGGCGGTGGTGATCGAGGGTTCGGAGACCCATACCAGAACCGCGTCGGTTCAGGTGAACCTGCAGAAGGTCAAGAAGGATTGCCTGGTGACGGGGGATGACCCCATCATCAATGTGCCCGTAACCCAGGCGGTGGTCTACGGCTGGTATGACAACGAACTCGGCAGTTACACCAACATGCTCGGCGACCTCACCGTGCAGGTGGCGGAAAAGATGATCTGAGCAGCTTTGTGCAGATTCGGGAGATGACTCCGGCCGATCTCGATGCCATCCTCGAACTGGAGGCGGAAAACCCCTCTCCCTGGAGCAGGGAGGATATCGACCAGGAACTCGGCCGACACGACAGGGTTCAGTATGTTGCCGTCGATGCGGTGAGCGGTGTCGTCTATGGCTGGTGCTGCTGCCGGCTTCTCGAGGACCAGGCCGAGCTGTTGAAGATCGCCGTGCGGGTTGTCCGCCGCAAGCGCGGTGTGGCGTCGGCCCTTCTGGTAAGCTCCGTGCAGTACCTCACCGAACGTGGTGTGCACAGACTCTTCC
>CAYYWK010000191.1:0-6162 GCA_964475345.1 uncultured Desulfobulbus sp. | reverse complement strand
CCTTGAGCGCGCCTTCCTCGCCGCCGGAAACGCCGGCGCCGACAAAGAAGATGCCTTTTTCCCGCAGATCCCGGGAGCGGCGGATGGTGTCGCGGTAGTGGGAATTGCCGCCGTCGATGACGATATCGCCGCTGTCGAGGTACGGCAGCAGCTGGCCGATGAACTGGTCCACCGCCTCGCCGGCCTTCAGCATCATCATCACCTTGCGCGGCCTCTCAATCGCTTCGACAAAGTCCCGCACCTGGTGAAAGCCTCGTATCGGCAGGCCCTGTGCCCGGCCGGCGAGGAAGGTGTCGATCCTGGCGGCGGTACGGTTGTGGACCGCCACCGGAAACCCTTTGCCGGCCATATTGAGCACCAGGTTCTCGCCCATGACGGCGAGCCCTGCCAGGCCGATCTCCGCCTTCTGCTGCATCATCTCTCCTCCCGAAGGCCTTTTGGCCATATTGTTCGCTTCATCACCCTCCGTTTCAGACGGGCGACCGATGTCACTGCCTGCCCGGCGCAGGGGTGTTTCCTGCCATTTCGCTGTACTCCTCCCGGATCGCCCGGAAGGCCTCCTGCCGGGCCATGAACGCCCTGACCACCATCGGGTCGAAGGCGCTGCCCGAATTGGCCGCGATATGCCGCACGGCCTCATCATGACTCGACAGGGCAGGATTGTCCAGGGTGGCGGCCGTCATTTCCTCGTAGGTGTCGGCGACCGCGGTGATCCGGGCGGCCAGCGGAATCTGCCGTTCCATCAGGCCATGGGGGTAGCCTTTGCCGTCCCAGCGTTCGTGGTGGAAATAGGCGATGTGCTTGGCCATGTCGAGGAAGCTGCCGCCCCGGCTTTCTTCCTGCATCTCTCTGATCACGTCGCCGCCGGTTATGGTGTGGCGGCGGGCCGTCTGATCGTCGGGCGAACCTCCGCCAGGCTGCTGCAGCCTGGCCTTGTCGGGGATCGCCACCTTGCCGATGTCGTGGAGAATCGATGCATGGTAGATGTCCTCGACGAAGGTCGGGGTGATGACGTCCTGCAGTTCGCCGTAGCGGGAGAGTTCAAGGGCGAGGATCCGGCAGTATTCACGGATTCTCTCAAGGTGGTTGCCTGCGGCGGAATCACGGAATTCAGAGAGCTTGGCAAGGGCAAGGATGGTCGCCGTCTCGGTCTTTTTGCGCATCTGCAGTGAGTTCAGCAGTTGCCGTTCCATTTCTTTTCTGATGCTCATGTCCCTGATCACCAGCAGGATCCCCGTGACGCCGCGGTCCCGCCGCAGCAGGCTGGCGCTGACCTCCGCTTCCGTTGTCGAACCGTCGGGTCTGAGCAGGTTGAGCCGCTGGTTGCGCACGGGTTCGCCGTTTTCGATGACCGTCGTCAGCAGCACCCTGCAGTCCTGATGCTGGCCGGCGGGGATGAGGGTGAAGAGAGAACCTCCGGCTGCGGATTCTCCCGGCCGGTACTGTCGAATAAAATTGCTGTTTGCCTGGAGGATTTCCCCGTCAGTCGTCACCAGGACGACATCGTCGGCGATCTGGTTGAACAGCAGCCGGTAGCGCGCCTCACTGGCTGCCTGTTCCCTGGATCGTCTCTCCACTTCCAGTTCCAGCGCCTTTGCCTGCTGCGAGTGCTTCTCCGCCATTTCGCTCTCCTGGACCCGCAGCTGGTACTCCTTTTGCCTGGCCCTGGTATCGGCCCAGCTCTGAGTGGCAACGATGATCACGACGCTGACCATGAAAAACAGGTTGGCGAACATCTCCACCGGGAAATCGTCCCGGCCGGTATCGCCGGCAAGGGCGACGATCCTGTAGAGAACGACCACCAGCAGGCCGCTCAGCAGTGTCTGCCAGGGGGTGACCGGGGCGAGTGCGGCATAGATGGTCATCGCCAGGATCAGACCGACATAATACGGCGATGTGACGCCGCCCATGCGCTGGACCATGACCAGGGTGATCAGAACGACGATGACGAATCCGGCAAATCCTGTCGCCCTGGCGAATTTCTTGTTCCGGTCGCAGTAGTTGATCAGGAGCAGCAGCAGAGCAGAACCGGCGCCTGTCAGCCGATAGACCAGGAATTCCCGGAACAGCCCGGGAGCGATGAGCAGATCGAGCAGCGAGAAGAGCAGCAACACGCCGGCGCCGGCCAGCAGGATGAAATAGGCCCGCCGGTGATGCAGTTCCGCAAGTTCTTCCCGGTAGGTCATCATGGCGAGCTCCCGGGTTTCTGTGGCTGCTGCAGCAAGAGGCGCATCCGTGTTTCTTTGAATTCCTCTTCCCGGCGGAGAAAGGCGTCTACCACGTCCGGGTCAAACTGCCTGCCGCTTTCTGTGATGATAATCGACCTGCTTTCCTCATGGCTGAAAGGTGGCTTGTACACCCTGCTTGAGGTGAGCGCGTCGTATACATCGGCAAGGGCGATGATCCGTGCCGCCAGTGGGATTTCACTGCCCGGCAGACCGTCCGGGTAGCCCCGGGAATCCCAGCGTTCATGGTGGGAGCGGGCAATTTCACTGCCCAGCTGTAAAAAGGAAGGGTTTTCCCGGTCTGTGTCGGCTGCTGCCAGCACCTGGGCACCGAGCACGGTATGCTGCTTCATCACTTCGTACTCGTCGGTGGTCAGTTTCCCGGGTTTTTGCAGGATGAAGTCGGGTATGGCGACCTTGCCGATATCATGCAGAACGGCAGAGTGGCCTACCTCTTCGATGAATTCTTCGGTGAGGATTGCGGCGAAATTAGGCGACTGCGCCAGGTCCTCGGCCAAAATGCGGGTATAGGAGCGGATGCGGGAAAGATGTGCGCCGGTTTCGTCGTCGCGGCACTCTGCAAGCCGGGCCAGACCGAAAATGGCGGCCTGCCGGGAGGCGCCAATCAGTCGTTCGGCGTCCAGCAGTTTTTTTTCGATACTCTTGGTGGCTGAGAGGTCGCGCAGGATGAACTGGTAATAGACAACGTCGTCGATCACCACCTTCGAGGCGCTCAGTTCCACCTCCAGCGATTTCCCGGAATTGTCGGTCAGGTTGAGCTGCATGCCGCGTACCAGGTCGTTGCCGGCAAGGTGGAGCCGGACGTGGCCCAGCCAGTCGGTCTTTTCCCGATCATGGCGGAGAAAGACCCGGATGTCCTTCAGCTGGAGATCCGCCGCCGTCATGCCCATCGTGTCCGTCCAGTTGCTGCTGCATTCACGGATGGTTCCCGCCGTGTCGACCAATACCACCAGGTCGGTTATGCTGGTGTAGAGGTCGTGGTATTTGAGATCCGTTTCCTGCAGCTGAGCGAGCCGCTGTTGGACAATCGCTTCCAGGCCGTCAGTGAAGGCGGCGAGTTCGGCCCTGATAGTGCTGATACTCAGCTTGGCGCGGAGCTGCCGGCGAAGGGTGTGAAAGTCGTCAAAACTCTGTATCGCGGCAATGCCGACAATGGCCAGAAAGAAGAACGAGTTGCTGGCGGCGTCGATCCGCTGCGCACTGTCCGGGAAACCGTTGCCAAGGAGCACCGTCAGCACGTAGACGGCATACATCGAGAGCCCGTAGGAGAGGGCTTGCAAAGCGGTGAGTGGAAGGGCAGAGAGGGCGCCGGCGATCATCAGCAGGATTCCGACATAATAGCCTGACGCAAAGCCGCCCTGATGAACCGTCATCAGCGAGATGACGAAACCGCCGAGGAGCATGGCCGCGTACATCAGGAAGGGGGCGTATTTTTTTATCGCATGCAGTCTCAGCAGATTGATAAGGATGCACAGGACGGTGACGTAGAGCAGCCGGTATACCAGAAATAGGATGAACAGGTCGCGGCGGTAGATGAAGTCGAGCAGCGAGAAGAGCGGGAAGAAGACCACCGCCAGCCACAGGCAGAGGAGGGTCCGCTGGTAGAACAGTAAGCGGGTTTCCTCGTCGATGAATGTCTGGGGTGTCTTCAGCGGTAATGGCATATGGATGCGGGATATAACGGGAATATGACCTTGCCCGGCACCAGCGCTGCAGGAAAGGGCTGCCCGCCGGCGCCTGTCTACTCCTTGCAGGCGACAGCGAAGAGGTTGACCCGCTCCTTTTCGGCGAGAATCCTGACCTTGTCACCAAAGGCCGTCCCGGCGAACACTTCCCGCAGGTCGGCCTCGTCGCGGTAGATGAGTTCCCACTTGAGCAGCTTGTCGAGGAACAGCGAGTCGGGATAGGCGGTAAAATTGCCGAGAATCAGTGTGCCGCCGGGGTTCAGATGGGTATGGCACTGCCTGATGAGGGACCGGAACAGCCTGGCGTCAAGGTAGTCGCAGAGCCCGGCGGAATAGATGATGTCGAAGCTGCCGAGCTGATGGGAGACCCTGCCGAGCGACCACTTGATGACGTTTTCGCTCATCAGCCGGATGGCGGCCCGGTGCGGGAAGATATTGACAAACTGGTTGGTGTACTGCAGCGCTTCCGGGTCGATATCGACGCAGAGCGCTTCGATCAGCTCGCTGTACGGGCATTCGGCCAGGAAATCGAAGAGTTCCCGGTTCGGGCCGCAGGCCAGGTTCATGATCCTGGTCACCTTGCCCTGCCTGGCGTTTTCGGCGCTGATGGTTGCCAGCTGCTCCTTCAGCAGCCGGCGCCGACCGTGGATGGCCAGCGACCCGGGGCGCTGCAGGCAGAAGGTGTCGACGATCTCGCCGAGGCGGCCGTCGCCTTTGGGGATATTGGCGTAGATATGTTCCATCATCAGGAAGTCGCCGGCGTAGCCCTTCGGCTTGAAATAGGCGCGTTCGGCAAACCTCGAGCGCATCAGGTAGGGATAGACCTCCTTGAAGACGTAGCCCCACATGACCTCCTCGTAGCCGCTGTTGTCCATCGCCGCCTGGAAATCCTTCAGCGAGCCGTTCAGCTCGCCCAGCAGGTCGATGCAGCGCTGTTCCGCCTGCCTGTCCGGTGTCCCCTCCGCTGCGTTTTTCTGCATCCTGTGCGAGAGGTCAAACAGTTCAGCCTTGAATTTCTCGGCCCGGGTGCAGGTCGCATGCCAGCTTTCGGAATGGAGCAGCGATGGCGGCAGGGGGCGGGAGGCGGTGTAGGTGCTGGAATGCCTGGTGGACAGCAGCTCGGCGTAGCTGGCCACGGGCTCCCGTTCGCCGGCGATGCGCCGAAATTTGCGGCAGATCTTCTGGGTGATGCAGACCAGAAAATCGATGAAGAGGGATGGCACCTCGTGACGTAGCAGCTGCATGGTAGCGGCGTTGAACATGGCCACGACGACATCGCCGTTGGCCCTGATGTCGCGGACGCGGGTCTCGCCGTCGAAGAAACCGATTTCGCCGAAGAACTCCCGCTCGCCGATCAGGGCGACGGTGATCCTGGTGTCGTGCTGGCCGGTGTAGCTGACCTCGACGCTGCCCTTGACGACATAGTAGAAGGCCTGCGGGTCATTGTCCGGGGACATGATCGTCTCGCCGGACGAGAAGGTGCTGGTGGCGGCGAAGGGAAGGATGTGTTCGAGCAGGGTGTCCGGAACCTGCTGTTCGTTGGTGGTGATCATGGTCGTTCCTGAAATGTGATTCGCTGGGGTTGTTCGGAATCAGAAGGAGGTGATGACACCCACCGTCAGGGCGTGGGCTCCCCCCTTGTCGAAGCTGCCGTCAATGCCCGGCAGACCCGCCACGCCGGTGGCGGTGACGCTGCGGGAGGTCGTGTGGTAGTACATGTAGGACGCCCCCAGTTGCAGGCGGTCGCTGAGGGTGTAGAGAATCCCCAGGCCGTACATGTACCCGTCGGAGTCGGGCAGCTCGAATCCCAGGCTCTGCGCGGGAACCGGGGTGTCGTCGATGGCGAAGCCGGCGGTGGCGAGCAGCTGTTTTGAAAGCTGGCAGCTCAGACCGAATCGCAGGGCGTCGGAGTCGTCCCAGTCCTTGACAATGGCCCGGTCGAAGCCGTCGAAGGGCGTGCCGAGAAAGGACTGGTCATAGCGGAAGTCGAGGTTTTCGATGGCCGACCAGAAAGTGCGGTTCCACGCCACCTCCAGGGTCAGCTCGCCGAAGCTGTAGGAAGTCGCCAGGGTGAAGACCGCCGGCAGGGTCAGCGACAGCGCGCCGGTGCCGTCGTAACCGGCAAGGGGGACGCCGCCGGCTGCGGCACGCAGGCTGGCGTCGCCAGCCAGGTCGAGATCCACCTCCGAGCGGTAGGTCGCCGCCAACCGCCATGCGGGCGTCGGCCTGAA
>CAYYWK010000190.1:0-6181 GCA_964475345.1 uncultured Desulfobulbus sp. | reverse complement strand
CTCTGCCCCGGCGACACGCTGCGGGTTGGCCAAAAGAGCCGCGCCGCAGTGGTTCTCGCCAACGAAACGGTCCTCCGCATCGGTGAAAACAGCGCCCTTTCCATCGGCACCCCGACCCCTCAGAAAGTCAGTCTGCTCAATCTCCTGCAGGGCATCCTCCACATCTTCAGCCACCGCCCGCATTCGTTGAATATCGCCACGCCCTTTGTCAGCGGGGCGGTGGAGGGCACCGAATTCCTGGTCCTGGTCACGGAGGACCGGGCGGTCTTCACCGTCTTCGAAGGCCGGGTGCTTGCCGCCAACAAACAGGGAGAACTGGCGGTCTCCTCGGGGCAGTCGATCGTCACCGCCACCGGTCAGGCGCCGCGCTACGAGACGGTGGTCCGGCCGCGCGACGCAGTCCAGTGGACCCTCTACTATCCTCCCATCATCGATCGCCTGGCAGACAAGGACAGCAGTCCCGGCAGTTCATCGCTGGCTGCTGCCGTCGATGCGCTGGCCGTGGGTAGCGTCGACAAGGCCCGCAGGCTGATTGCAGGCGTCCTGGAAAAGAATGCCGGTAGCGCCGAGGCACTCGCGCTGCTTTCGATTATCGAACTGACCCGGAACAATGCGGAAGAGGCAGGCAGGCTTGCCGTTCAGGCAACCGCCGCTGATCCCACCTCGGTTGCCGCCGCCATGGCCACAGCCTATGTCCGGCAGGCCGCCTTCGACATCCCCGGCGCACTGGCAACCCTCGAAGAGGCCCGGGATGTCAACCCGGACAGCGCCGAACTGCTCGCCAGGTTGGCCGAACTCCAGCTCTCGGTCGGCGAACTGGACCGGGCCGAAGCCTCGGCGAAACAGGCAGCCGCACTGAACCCCGAGGTCGGCAGGATCCAGGCCGTCCTCGGTTTCGCCCATTTGATCCGCATCGAGACCGGCGAGGCGAAAGATGCCTTCACCAGGGCGATCGCCCTCGACCCCGCCATGCCGCTGGCCCGCCTCGGCCTCGGCCTGGCGCTGATCCGCGAGGGTGAACTTGAAGAGGGGCGTGCCGAGATCGAGATCGCCGCCGCCCTCGACCCCGGCAATTCCCTGATCCGCAGCTATCTCGGCAAGGCCTACTTCGAGGAAAAACGTGATGGCGGAGCGGCCCGGCAGTACGAGATCGCCAGGGAACTCGACCCGGCCGACCCGACCCCCTGGTTCTACGATGCCCTGCGCAAGCAGAGCATCAACCGGCCGGTGGAGGCCCTGCATGACCTGCAGAAATCGATCGAGCTCAACGACAACCGCGCCGTCTTCCGTTCGCGGCTGCTGCTGGACGAGGATTTGGCGGTTCGGAGTGCCAGCCTTGGCCGGATCTACAGCGATCTCGGCTTCCAGCAACTGGCCCTGGTGGAGGGCTGGAAGTCGGTGAACGCCGACCCGGCCAACTACTCGGCGCATCGCTTCCTCGCCGATTCCTACAGCGCCCTGCCGCGGCACGAGGTCGCCCGGGTCAGCGAACTGCTGCAGTCCCAGCTTCTTCAGCCGCTCAACATTAACCCTGTCCAGCCGCAACTCGCGGAGAGCAACCTCTTTATCCTCGACGGTGCGGGACCATCCGAAGCCTCGCTGAACGAGTACAGCCCGCTCTTTCTCCGCAACCGGCTTGCCCTGCAGGCAACCGGCGTCGCCGGCAGTAATGACACCTTCGGCGACGAGGTGGTTCAGTCAGGACTCTGGAACCGCTTCTCTTACAGCCTTGGCCAGTTCCATTACCAGACCGACGGCTTCAGGCAGAACAACGATCAGGATCAGGATATCTACAATGCCTATTTCCAGAGCATGCTTTCCCCATCGACCTCGATTTTGGGAGAGGTGCGCTACAGGGAGAAAGATTTTGGAGATCTGAATGTACATTTCGATAAAGATGATTTTATTCCATCCTTGCGACAACATCATCAGGCAGAAACCATTCGTCTAGGGGGACGCCATGATTTTCATCAACAATCAACGCTGATAGGAACCGTTTTGCTCGGTTCCTTTGAGGGGAGTGGAGAGGGAATCGAAACGGAACTCACAGCTGTGGATATTTCTAATGATGCAGATAACTTTAATGCAGAATTGCAGTATCTGTATGGAGGTAAATGGTACTCGCTGCAGGGTGGTGCTGGGTTGATTATGGCGGATGAATCGGAATTACTTCACTTTACATTTCCATTCGATATGTCAATGGAAACTTCGGATACTACAGAAAATATCAATGTTTATGGCTATGCGAGAATGGATCTGCCAAAGAATGCCACTGTCATTCTTGGCCTCAGTGGAAATGTTCTGGACAGCCCCCTCAATGACAAAGATGAGCTGGGCCCGAAGGTTGGCCTGACCTGGCAACCTACAGCTCAAACAACATTAAGAGGGGCTGCTTTCAAAACTTCGAATCGCCGGTTGATATATGCTCAAACCATCGAGCCAACTCATGTAGCTGGTTTCAATCAATTTTTCGACGATTTCGAAGGTTCATCCGCCTGGAATTTTGGCATCGGTCTCGACCACGAATTTACTGACAAACTATTCGGTGGTATCCAGGGCACATATCGGAAGCTTGATGTACCATTTCCATCGGTCAACCCTGTCGGTTCCGTTTCAGTTGTTGAAGATGAATGGCAGGAAGATATAGGCTCGGCGTATTTCTATTGGGTCCCCTGTGATTGGGTCTCTTTCGGCATAGAATATTGGTACGAGGATTATACACATCAAGAATGGGAAGGTCTTCAAGGTATCAGTGACCTGACAACGCATCGTATTATACCTAAAATACACTTTTTTCATCCTAACGGCTTTTCTGCAAAACTGCAGGCTGGATATATAGATCAGGTTGGAGAGTTCGGATCGAATGCGTATGGATTTAACCATGACAGCGGGCAGTTCTGGATTGTCGATTGCTCATTAAGCTATCGTTTGCCAAGACGCTTTGGTGTGTTGCAACTGGAGGCGAAAAACCTCTTTGATGAAAGATTTAAGTATCTCGATACCGATCCAGGCAATCCGCTATACTTGCCGGATCAGCAGATTATCGTCAGTTTTTCAGTTTCTTTTTGAGTGATGAATATCGAATGTGGATTGTTGTTGTGGGGGGATGTTATCATATAGGAATTTTAAAAAGGGGGATGTTATGGAGACAAATACACCAGCAGTAACGATCAAATTTTTTGATAATGGAACATTTCAAGTGTTCAATGAAGTAAAAAAGAATGGAAGGATTCAACAAACACCTATTGAAGAGATGCCACCTGAGGAACTTTGTCAAACCTTGAGAGATAAGATCATTCACGAGGCCCACGGATTTACTGTGGTGTATCTTCGGTCAAACCCGAGATGGGTATGTATAAACGGCAGGTGTTACTATATTCCTTGAGCAGGATTGTTTGTCAGGCAGACTGTATCCTTTTCCACCCTTGCTTTACGAGGTCCGCCAAATCTCAGTTCGTACAAGAGAGGTCGTCAAAAACTCTAGTTCGCCTATACGATCGTTTCGGGTTTTTCTCGGAGTTATCTCTTGTTTGACTTCTCCGCCGGCCCTTGTGCACCGAAAGCCGTGTGGAAAGTGACAACCCCCTGCTGGACAGTGCCGTCGAAGGACAGAGCGAAAAAGACCTCCGGCGGCACTCCCTCGCAGCTCAGCTCCGGGGTGTTGCAGAACCCGAATCTCCCGTAGTATTCCGGATGTCCCACCAGGCAGCAGCCCCTCGCGTTCATTGCTTTCAGCCGTGACAGCCCTTCCTGTATCAGGGTCGTGCCGATGCCCTGCTGCTGGTGCTCTGGCAGCACGGAAACAGGTCCAAGCCCGTACCAGTTGGGGGTGCTGTCGGAAATAGCCACGGGCGAGAAGGCGATATGGCCGATGATCCGGCCTTCTTCTTCCGCGACAAGTGATACGGTAAGGGCCCTTGCGGCACGCAGTGCCTCGACGATAAACTGCTCGGTATGGCTGCTGATCTCCAGGGTCCGGAAGGCGGCAGCGGTTATTTCCGAAATTGCGTGGATATCCGCTGATGCTTCGTCGCGAATGATGATGTTCGGCGTGTACATGGTCGCAAGTTTGTACGCGGGGGAGTCTTCCCCGATGGAAGGTTTGCCTCAGTCAAGGCATGTCGGTCGTTGGCTCTCTGAACACCCGCCTTCGCGGGAGTGACGATTGCGTCCTCTTTTCTGTCAGCTTTTCCCACCATCCTTGCCGGAATTTTTCAGCATCTTTCCAAGTTGTGCGAAAGGTGAGTGCGTCGCTGCCGGGCCCCTGTCGGCATCCGGGTCGTCGGTGGGCAGCCATTCGGCGTCCAGCAGGCGGGAATGCTCATTGTCGTGGCAGTAGATGCACAGGAGTTCCCAATTGCTGCCGTCGGGCGGGTTGTTTTTGTAATTATGGTCCTTGTGGTGAACCGTCAGCTCCCGCAGCTTTTTGCCGGTGAATTCCCGGCCACAGCTCGCGCAGACCCACGGCAGGATTTTCAGTGCCTGTTCCCGGTATTCGATTTTCTTCATAGTTGTCCTGTCGGTCAAATTCCGGTGAGTGCCCGATCCGTCCGATCCATGGTGGAACACCGCCCACCTCACCGTCAACGGGACCGATGGTCCCCATCCGTCCCATCTGCCAGTGCCGGCTTCCGATATCGGTGCTGGTGCAGGCAGACGATGCAGCACAGATGGAGTATTGTATCGCGGCATTTGCGGTATCGCTGCCGAAATCCATCCACCTGCGCATCTTTTTGGCAAGATATGACGCCTTCTGGAGGTTCAGTCCACCTGCAAGCGTTACGACGCTGGTTGCAGGTGTTCCCCCGCCAACGACACGTGCCGTACCTTGAAACATGGAGGGTGCCGCCTGAGTGCCGGTTTTCGGCAACCCCGTCCTGCTGATTGCCATTTCCTGAAATCTTTATCAGGTTTTGTCAAGGAAGTGTTGGAGTATCTTCTGGGGTCGCGTAATAATGGTTTCTGGTCTCTACCAAAACGCCTAACATTTTCCTTCCTGGCGCAGTTCTGTCCGGACCAACGAGGAAAACAGTGCCTCGAAAAATGAAACTCCCCGTTGCCCGCAGCGGGGATGAAACCTGAAATTCAACCACATCACAGGAGAGAAGCAATGAAAAGGGTCATCGCCGCAAGTCTGTTCATCATTTTGTCCGCCTGCGCCACGGCGTCATGGGCCGGGTTCGGCAGCCACTACACCAACGGCGTTGAAGGCATCAGGGCGGCATCGCTGCCGCCGCCGGGCCTCTATTTCCGGCTGTACAATGTGTTCTACGGGGCGGACGACCTCAAGAACTCCAGCGGCGACAGCGTCGGCGACTTCGATCTCGATGTCTTTGCCATCGTTCCCCGTCTGATCTGGGTCTCCGACTACAAGATCCTCGGGGCAGACTATTTTGCCGATGTCATCGTCCCGCTGGTGGGCACCGACATCAGTTTCGGTGCGGGCGGCATGACGCTGTTCGATGACGACTCCTTCGGTCTGGGCGACATCGCCATCGAACCATTCGGCCTTTCCTGGCATGGCGAGCGCTACGACGCCTCCTTCGCGGCAGGCGTCTATCTGCCCGTCGGCGAGTACGACGCGACCGAGCCGGCCTCGCCGGGGCTCAACTACTGGACGGGGATGCTCACCGCCGGCGGCACCTATTACCTCGACCTGGCCAAGACCTGGTCGGCCTCGGTCCTCGCCCGGTATGAGTTCCACGGCGAGAACGACGACACCGACTTCACCAATGGCGACGATTTCCATTTCGAATGGGGCATCGGCAAGAAGCTGGCCCAGTTCTGGGAGGTCGGCGCCGCCGGCTACTGTCAGTGGCAGGTCTCGGATGACTCTGGAACGGGTGCCACAGATTCCCGCGATCAGGTCTTTGCCGCAGGCCCCGAAATCAATTATTTCGTCGCGCCGCTGAAGACCAACGTCACCCTCAGATACCTGATGGAGTTCGGCGCCGAGGATCGTTCGGAGGGCGATGTCGCGGCCCTTGTGTTTACCTATATCTTCTGAGAGATCGTCTCATTCCTGCACATTGCAGAAGCCCCGGGAACGGGGCTTCTGCAGGACGGCACCAGCCTAACGGCCCTCCTGCTCCGCTTATTTCTCCACCTCCACCACCCCCTCCCACTCCTTCTGGGCCAGCAGCAGGCGGGGCGCAAGGGCCCCCAGTTGCTTTGCTGGCCC
>CAYYWK010000189.1:0-6199 GCA_964475345.1 uncultured Desulfobulbus sp. | reverse complement strand
CGGGTCGAGACGGTCGGCCGGGCCCTGCCCCATCTCGAGGTCAAGGTCATCGACCCCAACACCGGCGAGACCCTGCCGCCGGGAGTCCAGGGCGAGGTCTGCTGCCGCGGCTACAGCGTGATGAAGGGGTACTACAACAACGAAGAGGCCACCCGCAAGACCCTCACCGACGACGGCTGGCTGCGCTCAGGCGACCTCGGGATCATGGACGAGGCCTGCAACCTCAGGATCACCGGGCGCTACAAGGACATGATCATCCGCGGCGGCGAGAACATCTACCCCCGCGAGATCGAGGAGTTCCTCTACAACATGGAGGGCATCAAGGACGTCCAGGTGGCCGCCGTGCCGAGCAGCAAGTACGGCGAGGAGGTGGGCGCCTTCATCGTCAAGAAGGAGAACGCCAGCATCGAGGCCAGCGATGTCATCGACTTCTGCCGGGGCAAGATCGCCCGCTTCAAGGTGCCCAAGTACGTGCACTTCGTCAGCAGCTACCCGATGACCGCCAGCGGCAAGATCCAGAAGTACAAGCTGACCGAGATGTCCCAGGAGATCTGGCCGGAAAGGCCCTGACCGCAGGCCCCTGTCTCCCGGCGCTTCGGGAGACAGGGGAGCCCGGGCCGCAGCGGCCAAGGGGTCTGCCCCCGTTCAGGGTCTGGTGCCCTGCCCCGGACCACCGCCAATTCCTCGCAGGCAAAGACAACCATGCCCTATCTGGAACCTGACGGCGGCGGCCAACTGTATTACGAGGCCATCGACGGCCCGGCGGATCGACCGTATCTGGTTTTTCTCCATGAAGGCCTCGGCTGCGCCGCAATGTGGCGGGACTTCCCACAGCAACTGTGCCAGCGGACAGGCTGTCCCGGCCTGCTCTACGACCGTCTGGGATACGGCCGTTCCGCACCCTTTGCCGAGCCGCGGACGATCGACTACCTGCATCGCGCCGCGCTGATCGAACTGCCGGCGGTGCTGGAGCTGCTGCCTCCCGGCAGAAGCTACTTCCTGATCGGTCATTCCGACGGCGGCAGCATCGCCCTGATCCACGGCGCCGAGAAGCCGCCGCTGCTGCGCGGCATAATCACCGAGGCGGCCCACGTCTTCGTCGAGGAGCTGACCCTGGCCGGCATCCGCGGGGCCGTCGCGGCATGTGCAGCTGGCAGACTGGAAGGGCTCTCCCGCTACCATGGCGACAAGACCGGGGCCGTCTTCAGCGCCTGGGCGGACACCTGGTTGAGCCCCGCTTTCCGGCACTGGAATATCACATTCCTGCTGCCGTCGATCACCTGCCCCGTCCTCGCCGTTCAGGGCGCCCAGGATCAGTACGGCACCGTTGCCCAGGTGGACGCAATCGCCGGGAAAGCCCCCGGAGCCGTGAAGACGATGATCGAGGCTTGCGGCCATGTGCCGCACAGGGAACAGGCCGGCGTCGTCCTCCAGTTGATGGCTGAGTTCCTGGCAGGCAGGATCCGGGCAGTCAACCGCGCCAGGGGAGAGCCCTGTCGAAATCAATGCACTGCGTGAAGCGTCAGCAGAGAAAGTGATTTTAGCCGCTCTGCATCTCCGCTGAACGGCGGAAGGGTAAAAGAGCGGCCACTCCCGCCGTCAAAGCGATCTATCCTTGCTGTTCCAATGGTACGTAAAATTTGCCGCCATCTCTTTGAACGAGCAGCAGCAGGCGGTCTTTCTCCTTTGCCTGTTTGATTTCCTTCTTTACATCATCCACGGAAGCCACCCGCTTTCGGTTAACTTCGACGATGACATCACCCTGCCGTATACCAGCCTCTGCGGCTGGACTGTCTGGTTCGATGCCGACAACGGCTACGCCTTGATCAGCCTTGAGGCGAAACTGCTCTTCGATCCGGGGATTCAAATCATGCAGATGAAGTCCCCACCTGCCTTTTTCAGCGTCTGAACTGCCGAGAAGGGGCTCACCTGCAGACAGTTTTTCAACGGTGACGGACAATTCAAGTTTATCTCCGTTCCGAAGCACGGTCAGCGGAACTTTTTCACCCACCGGTGTTCCAGCAACCATGGTGGAGAGATCTCGGCTGTCCTTGATAGTTTTTCCGTCAAAAGTAACAATGATATCACCATTTTTTATACCACTTTTGGCAGCCGGACTGTCGGCTTCCACGTCCGCTACCAGGGCCCCTGTCGTCTCTTCAATTTCGAGCGCTTGAGCCAGATCCGGGGTAATGGTCTGGATATTCACACCGAGATATCCGCGGGTAATCTCACCGTGTTCCACCAGTTGAGGAATAAGCGGTTTGGCCGTATCGATCGGGATCGCAAAGCCGATCCCCTGACCCTGCGGAATGATGGCGGTATTGATACCGACAACCTCTCCACGTGTATTAAACAAGGGACCGCCCGAGTTGCCGGGGTTGATGGAAGCATCCGTCTGGATGAAATCATCGTACGGTCCTGCCCCGATAACCCGTCCTTTGGCGCTGACGATGCCTGACGTAACCGTGTGATTGAGCCCAAAAGGATTACCAATGGCCACAACCCAGTCACCCACCCGCAAGTTCTCTGAATCACCCAGTTTGGCGGTTGGGAATGCCAGGTCTGCTTTGATCTTCAACACAGCCAGATCTGTCTTGGGGTCACGGCCAACGACTTCAGCCTCATATTCTTTCTGGTCAGCAAGGGTAACCGTCACCTCCTTTGCCCCCTCAACTACATGGTTGTTTGACAGGATATACCCGTCCTTGCTTATGATGACGCCTGATCCGGCTCCCTGAGTCCGGTATTTTTCAGGCCCCCTGGGCATACCTTCAAAAAAATCGCCGAACGGATCTCTCTGGAATTGCTGCCCCTGATTTGCTGCCTGTTCGATTTTGGTGACTTTTATATTGACCACCGCCGGGCTCAGCTTGTCTGCCAGTTCGGCAAATGAAGTCGGCATTGCCGTCAGAGCCGAGGGCGTCAATGGAGATCCTTCACGTATATCACCTGCAAACGAGGCTTGTGTCCCATGATATCCTGAGGCAACCAGAACGCCGGCTGCAAAAAAGGGCAGCCCTGCGAAGAGGAGTCTTCTTGCCCCATACACCTTCTTTCTTACCTGTTTTCTATGATCAGCATCCATTGTATTACCTCCTTGTTATTTGTTGGTTCCTGTGCAAACCTCTCATGAGAAGCAAATCCATTCTCATAAAGGGGATAATAGGACCTCAACATGAAAGGAGGATTAACTGAACTGAATTTTTTTAAAAATTTTTCATGCGGCGAGCGTCATAACCACGGCAACGAACAGTTTATCTCTATCTCAGCTTAAGCAGGCAAAATGATAGATAATAGCAATTACCGCCTCCAGAGCAATGCGTCTCCCGACATCGGAAAAGTCCAACCAGTTACGCCCATTGACTGCATGCCGACGGGCGTTTTTTCAGGTGGCAGGCAGAGGAGAGAGTCACCGCCATCTCTTCGGCGCAATCTCTGTTATCGTTGGCCAGGGCAGCTGTCCCCCATCATCATTTTTGAGCCGGGCCACGATGCGCTGTGGAGGGGGTGGCAGTTCCAATCGGCAGTGGAAGTCAATCTCGATGCAACAGATGTCCTGCAACAATTTCAAGAAGCGCGCCTCCTGGTCGGCCCGCACCCCCGGGCGGTCAACACACGTCCGGACGCGGTGACCTCCCCTGAAAAAGAAGAATTTCCACGTTTTGATTTTGCTGAAATGCGTACCAAAAAAGATCGGAATCAGCGTGATCTCGTCGCCTTGCATAATCAGTATATCGACTATAATATTTCCAACAGGCAAACCACAAACAGAGTGATTAGCCCTTCAATTGCAAACGGTGTCACCTTCGGTAAAATAATCTCTTTTTGGCATTCACCTCGAAGCTTTACGTTCGGAGACAGGTCTCATGCAAAAAGAAACAGCACGGCGATCCCTTCTGAAGACCGGCCATAGTGGCGGTGTGGCAGCGGCATCCGGCTCCCTGCTTCCAGAACCGGTGCAAGCCTCCGGCAGCAGAATGCTCTGTACGCGCAACGGCACGGCACTGTTTCATCCCCATATCTGCATGGGCAGCGGCAAGTGCAAAGACCTTTGTCCCTGGAAGATTTCGGAGCGACGATCTGGCGCTGGATCATATCTCAAGGCACTGCCAATTTTCGCCGGCAACGGCGTCAAGAACATAGGTGACCGGTGCTTCGGCCCTGTTCAGCTTGGCAAGTTGCCTGCCAGTGTCGAGGCCTGTCCTCTTGAAGTCAAGAGGCTTGGCCCACGGCAGCAGATCGTGAAACGGGTACATCGACTGTCTGCGGAGAGATACAGGTATATATCCGGCGAAACTGGAAATAACGGAACGAATACCACTGTTTCACCGAACCCCTTCGAGGTGCTCAACGATACCACTGGCGCCGGACCTGGCAAACCGCATCTGGAAATTGTTTCCGATTCGAATCGGAATGTCGTGCGTACCATCGTGCTGGCCCTGATGCTTGCGGTGTTTCCGCAGATCGTGGCCGCCGGCACGGTCCTGGAAGGTGTGAAAGCGCACGGAAAACTGCGCTGCGGAGTCAGTGAGGGAATTCCAGGCTTCTCCGAGCGCGACGTCGATGGACGCTGGCGCGGCTTCGAAGTGGACTTTTGTCGCGCAGTGGCAGCGGCGGTTTTGGGCAATCCGGAAAAGGTCGATTTCGTGCCCCTGCACGCCTCGACTCGCTTCCCCGCGCTGCAGTCGCGCAAGATCGACCTGCTGTTGCGCAACACCACCTGGACCCTCACCCGCGAGGCAGTCCTGAAGGTCCAGTTTCCCGGAATTCTTTTCTACGACGGTCAGGGTTTCATGGTTGCGGCGGCGGCGAACATCGCCACGCCCGCCGACCTCGACGGAGCGACCATCTGCATTGAGAAGGGAACAACGCATCGGCGAAATCTGGAGGAATACTTTCGCGCCAATAGCTGGTCCTTCGAGCCACTGGTCATCAACTCGGCCAGCGAAGCGGCGCAGGCCCTCTTCGTGGGCCGCTGTCAAGCCTACACTTCGGATTCCTCCCTACTGGCCGCCATACGCCAGCTGGCGCCCAAGAATGCTCAGGACTTTGTCATCCTGCCCGAACGGATCTCCAAGGAACCGCTCGGACCCGTCGTCTGGGGCGGCGACCCGGAGTGGACCACGCTGGTCCGCTGGGTCCTGAACATCCTGATTCTTGCCGAGGAACAGGGGGTAACGCGCGACAATCTCGACGCGGTCATCTCTGAGAACCGGAGTCCCCTGGTGCGGCGCTCCACCGATGAACAGGAAATGATCGCGCGCTCGCTGGGGATTCCGGCATTGTGGGGTGCACGGGTGCTGAAAGCCGTCGGCAACTACGGCGAAATGTACGAGCGCAACGTCGGCCACGACAGCCCGTTAAACATCGAGCGCGGCCTCAACCGCCTCTGGACTCAGGGCGGACTGCACTATGCCCCCCCGATCGATTGAGTGAGGACTCCATGAGCGACTTTCAGATGTATCTCACCATCGGCGTCTTCGCTGCCGTGATCCTGCTGATCGCCTTTGATCTGATCGACATGGCGGTCGCCGCCCTGCTCGGGGTATGCGTCCTGATCGTATTCGGCATTCTCGACGGCGGCGATCTCATCTCGATCGTGCAGACCGCCAGCGGTCCGCTTGCCCTGCTCTTCGGCGGTATGGTGGTGGCGCGGGTGATCGGCAAGACCGGAATCTTCGCATGGCTCGGCGATGCGTTTCTCCGGGCCACCGGCGGCAGCGGCAAGCGACTCCTCCTGCTTATCGTCGCCCTGATGGTGCCCGTGTGCGCCTTTCTGCCGAACGCGACCGCCGTCATCCTGGTGGCGCCGATCATCATCAGCGTCTGCAGGGCGCTCAAGACGGATATCGTCGGGCCGCTGATCATCACGGCGATTGTCAGCAACGCCGCCGGCATGCTCACCCTGGTGGGGGATCCCGCGACTTTTCTCGTCGGCAGCACGATCGGGCTGTCTTTTGTCGATTACCTGCGAATGGTGAGCCTGGGAGGGTTGCTGGCGGTGCTGGTGGTCGTGCCGCTGCTGCCGTGGCTATTGCCAAAAATATGGGCAACGCGGGTGACGCTGCCAGCCGCGCGGCCGCGCCTCTCGATCGAGCAGCCCGTTTTCTTGGTATTGTCGCTGCTGGTGCTCCTGACCATGGTGATCCTGTTCCTGATCGGGGAGTCCCTGCCAAACCAAATCGTCCCGCCCGCT
>CAYYWK010000188.1:0-6200 GCA_964475345.1 uncultured Desulfobulbus sp. | reverse complement strand
GTCATGGCGTGCGGAATGGGGGCATGCCTTGGGTGCAGCAGGCCCGCCAGCAACGGTGAATATGTCCATGTCTGCCTGGACGGCCCGGTGTTTGATGCGGAGGATATGGCATGGACAATCTGAAGAACACGCTCGGTGAGCCGGATCTGGGGGTCTCGATAGGATCCCTGTCCCTCAACAACCCGATCATGACCGCCTCCGGCACCTTCGGATACGCAAGGGAATTCGAGTCCCTGATGAATCTGCAGCGCCTTGGCGCCATCATCGTCAAGGGCATTTCACTCAGACCGCGGGCGGGCAATCCTCCGCCGCGGATAGTCGAAACGGCCTGCGGCATGTTGAACGCGATCGGCCTCCAGAACGTCGGCGTCGATCTCTTCATACAGGAGAAGCTGCCGTATCTCGGTAGCCTGGGAGTGCCGATCATTGTCAATATCCTTGGTGACAGCCTCGATGAATACGGGGAGATAAGCGAACGGCTCGCCGGGTGTGCTGCGGTGTCGGCCATCGAGGTCAACATTTCCTGCCCGAATGTCAAGAAGGGCGGGGTCGCCTTCGGCGCCGACCCCGGGATGGCCGCCGCCGCAGCCCGTGCGGTGCGGGAGAAGGCGAGGCAGCCGGTCATCGTCAAGCTTTCTCCGAACGTCACCGATGTGACGGTGATCGCCAAAGCCGTTGCCGATGCAGGTGCCGATGCCGTGTCGCTGATCAATACCCTGATCGGTATGGCAATCGATGTGCAGCGGCGCCGCCCGATCCTGGCAAATGTCTTCGGTGGCCTTTCCGGGCCGGCCATAAAGCCGGTCGCCCTGCGCATGGTGTATCAGGTTGCCCGTGCGGTGACCATCCCGGTGATCGGCATTGGTGGCATCGAGTCGGCGGAGGACGCCCTCGAGTTCATGCTGGCCGGGGCCACGGCGGTGCAGATCGGAACGGCCAATTTTGTTAACCCGCGGGCAAGCGAGGATGTGGTGGATGGGATCGAGGCCTACGCCAGACAGCAGGGGCTCGGTTCCATTCGCGAACTGATCGGGGCTCTGCAGACCTGTTGACCTTGTTCCACTCCTGAATGATGGGCTAGAGTGGTGAAAATGAATTATTGGCGGGGGACCACCGGGATACACTATGAAGATTGAAAAGATGGAGGCGTCCAGAATCTGCGTATCGGTAGGCGGCAGGGATCTCGCGACGGCCGTCGTCATTGCCCGTCAGGTCGCCTCGCAGGCCGATGTCATCGAAATCCGCCTGGACGGCATTGCCAACCCTTCGCTGCCGGTATTCTTCTCGTCCCTGCGCTGTCCGCTGCTGTTCACCAACAGGCCGACCTGGGAGGGCTGGCAGCACAGCGGCTCCGTAGAGGAGCGTGTGGGCCTGCTGGTTGAAGCGGTGTCTGCCGGGGCTGCGTATGTTGACCTGGAACTGCTGGCGCCGACCGCTTCCCTGAGGCGGCTGCGGGAGGCTGTCGCCGGGACCTCGACCAGGTTGATTCTATCCCGACACGACTTTTCCGCAACGCCCCCGCTTGCAGACCTTCTCGACTGGGTCAAGCAGATGCGTGAGTGCGGCGCGGATATCGGCAAGGTGGTGACCACGGCCCACGATCACCACGACGTGCTCCGGGTGCTGCATCTCCAGGAAGATTGCGCCGCCCTCGGCCTGCCGCTGACAGCCTTCTGCATGGGCAGAATCGGGCTGATCAGCCGCCTGGCGACCATCGAACTGGGAGGCTTCATGACCTATTGCGCGGCAGATGGCGCCGGAACAACAGCGCCGGGGCAAATTACCGTATCGGAATTCCGCAAGGTCTGCAAGCTGCTGCACTTGCGGTCGTCCGGCGAATCCAGTCGGGAAGATCTGGTCGATGGATGACCGTTAAGGAAGGGACAATGCCGGAGCTCGATGGAAAAACAGAAGTGTATGGAATAATCGGCAATCCTGTCGGACATTCCATGAGCCCGCTGATGCACAATGCTGCCTTTTCGGCGATGGGCGCCAACCGGGTCTATGTGCCGTTTCAGGTGGAAGATGTCGGCGAGGCCGTGAGAGGCCTGCGGGCTCTGAACATCAAGGGGGTCAGTGTAACGATCCCCCATAAGGAAGCGATCATCCCCTTCCTCGATATCGTCGATCCCGTCGCCCTGAGGATCGGAGCAGTCAATACGGTCAAGGTCATTGGAGACGGGCGAAAGCGGCAGTTGATCGGCTCGAATAGTGACTGGCTCGGCGCCAATCGGGCTCTCGCCGGTCATACCGAGCTTTCGGGGAAGACAGTCCTGGTGCTTGGCGCCGGCGGGTCGGCACGGGCTATCGCCTTTGGCCTGCAGGAAGCAGGAGCGGAGGTCATCCTGTGCAGCCGGACTGCAGCAAGAGGACGGAGACTGGCGTCTGATCTGGGCTGCAGCTGGTTTCCCCTGGCCGAAGTCGAACGTCTGCCGGGGACGATTCTGATCAATGCCACCTCTGTCGGCATGTCGCCCGAAACCGGCGAAAGCCTCGTCGGGCAGAGGTCGCTCGCCAAATTTGCGGTGGTGATGGATATCGTCTACTCTCCTTTGGAGACCAGGCTGCTGCAGGAGGCGAAGGCGGTTGGCTGTCATGTGGTAAGTGGCCTCGAGATGTTGCTGTATCAAGGTGTTGCCCAGCTGGAGCTGTGGACCGGAGAGGCAGCGCCGATCGAAGTCATGCGTAAGCGCCTGCTGCAGGCTGCCGGTGGCAGCAGGTACGGGGAAAAACTCCTTATTAAAGATTCTGCAGAGATTGAACGATGATGGAAATCACACCGGTAGAGGCGGTTGACGCGGCATTGAAGGTTCCTGGGTCGAAAAGCCTGACCCAGCGGGCTCTGATCGCCGCATCCCTTGCGAATGGAGAAAGCAGGCTCTCTGGGGCTCTGGTCAGCGAGGATACCGAGTATTCCTCGCGGGCCCTGGTCCTGTTGGGAGCGGCAATCGATCAGAGCGACCCGGAGTGCTGGATCATCCGGGGCAACGGAGGACAGGTCAGATCTCCCGGGCAACCGATTTTCCTGGGCAACAACGGCACTGCTACCCGTTTTCTGACCTCTGTCGCCGCCCTTGGCCATTCCCCGTGCATCATCGACGGCGACGAGCGGATGCACGAACGGCCGATCGGGCCACTGATGACGGCATTGCGGGGATGGGGGGTCGATATCCGGTCGCTGCGGGCAACCGATTGCCCTCCGCTGCAGGTCAATGGCCAGGGAATTGCCGGCGGCACGACCATCCTCCCGGAGGGCAGAAGCAGCCAGTATCTCTCGTCTCTGCTGCTGGTCGCACCCTATGCCAGGACGCCGGCGCATCTGGAAGTAGAGGGGGAGGTTCTGTCGAAGCCCTATGTGAAAATGACCCTGTCGGTGATGGCTGATTTCGGCATCATCACCCAGTGCTCCGCCGATCTGAAATCGTTCTCCATCCCTCAGGGAGTGTATACCGGACGCGAGTATCCTATCGAGGGAGATGCGTCGAATGCTTCCTATTTCTGGGCAGCGGCAGCTGTCGCCGGCGGCAGGGTGACGGTGACCAATGTGCCGGTGCTTTCCCTTCAGGGAGATATCGGCCTCGTGCCGCTGCTGGCCAGGATGGGATGCGATGTGACCCAGGCAGGGAACGGCATCACGGTAGAGCGGCAGGGCGAGCTGGAAGGCATCAGCGTCGACATGGGGGATATGCCGGATGTCGTTCCGACGCTGGCTGTGGTCGCGGCATTTGCGCAGGGACGGACGGAAATCACCAATATCGCGCATCTGCGCATCAAGGAATGTGACCGGCTCCACGCCGTTGTCACGGAACTCCGGCGGATGGGGGCCCGGGTCGAGGAGGAGGACTCGGCGATGATCATCCACGGCGATGGCGGGATTTCGCTGAGAGGCGCGGCAATTGAGACTTACAGGGACCATCGGATGGCGATGAGCTTTGCCGTCGCCGGTCTCAAGGTGCCGGGGGTTACGATTTGCGGCGAGCAGTGCGTGGTCAAGTCGTTCCCGGATTTCTGGGAGAGGTTCGCGATACTGACGCAGTCACGGCGTGCCGCAGAATCCCGCTGAAAAGAAAGGAAGATTCGGGAATAGTTTTTTTGAAGACATTTCATCATTGACTTGCAGCTTACCTTGGCTATTGTAACTCAATTGAAACTGTAGAGAAAGTGCTGGCCGTTGGATAGAGATGAATCATTCATTGAGGGAGGAAACAATGCGAATTGCCTTATTGATGTGTCTGGCCGTAATCTTGGCATCCTGCACACCGGTCAAGACCGGATCATCAGGGTCCAAGACCGTGGTGACCGGCGCTGCCGGCGGAAGCACATCCCAGAACGCCAATGCGTCATTCGAGAGATGTGCGGAACCTTTCGGGACTCTTGCCCTGCTCGAGGAGCAGGAAGAGGACTGGTACTACATCATCATCAACGAATACCGCCTGCCTCCCACCTCCAAGCTGCTACGGCTGATGGCCCAGCAGTCGAACTGTTTCGTGGTCGTCGAGCGTGACCGCCGCGGCATGAAGGCGATGGAAAAGGAGCGCGAACTCCAGCAATCAGGCGAGATGCGTGCAGGCAGCAACTTTGGCAAGGGGCAGATGGTCGCCGCCGATTACACGCTGACCCCCAGCGTGACCTTCAGCAGCGAGGATTCCGGCGGAATGGGAGCAGCTTTCGGGACGCTGATGAGCACCTTCGGGGGCAGTGCCGGAACCGTGCTCGGGGCAGCAGGCGGTGCCAAGCAGAGAGAAGCCAGCACGATGTTGACCCTTGTCGAGAACCGCTCCGGAGTGCAGATCGCAGCATCTGAAGGCAGTGCCTCGAAGTTTGATTTCGGACTCCTGGGCTCCATCTTCAGCGGAAGCGGCGGTGTCGGTCTTGGCGGGTATGAAAAGAC
Source organism: uncultured Desulfobulbus sp. (assembly GCA_964475345.1). GTDB lineage: Bacteria > Desulfobacterota > Desulfobulbia > Desulfobulbales > Desulfocapsaceae > Desulfoprunum. The sequence continues at coordinate 1,309 of CAYYWK010000188.1, read as the reverse complement.
TCCGCAAGGAAAGATCCTCGCTGCAGCTTTTGCCGATTCCTTCAACCAGATGGTCCAGGCACTGAAGAATTACCGGGCGCAGGAAGTAAAAGGCGGTCTCGGCAAGGGCGGATCGCTGAAGGTTGGCAGCTGATCGCCAGATTCCTGTTGCACCTTGCACACGACAAGGTGCATCTCATGCTGAACGGCGCCGGCGGGTTGCAGTGATTTCCCCGCCAGCGCCGATTCCCGTAAGAGCAGCTGCGTCGCCATCGACGACGGCTATTTCCACAAAGCCCTGACTGTCAACCAGGGCGATCAAATCGCCGGCTTGTTTGTCGGCGTATACAGTACTGAGTCCTTCTATCCTCAGATTCCCGGCGACGAGGGAGACATCTCCAGATCCCGGCAGCTTGCTGATCGCCTTTTCGGTGATCGTGGTTCGGAGGTTGCCGAAATGGTCCCTGCCGACAATCCGTCCGAAAATTGTCTCGCCTATCCTGGAACAGGCCTCCCGCTGCAAGAGAATGCAGTCTTCTCGGGGCACCCGCTTTCCCACCCGTGATATGTCAAGTCCTTCCGCCAAACGGGCGGCTACCGGCGCCATGATGTCCCGGCCGTGGAAGGTCATGCTCACCGGATGCAGAAACAAGCTGTCGTTGGTGACATGGTAAACGAGGGTCGATGTGTTCTCCAGAAATGGAGTGAAGAGGCCGTTGTCCGGGCCGACCAGGTACTGCCCTGCCGTGCTGATGGCAAGAATCCTCCTTATGGAACCGACCCCCGGGTCGATCACGGCCAGGTGGACGGTGCCCGGTGGATAGAATCTGAAGCTGCCGGCGAGGACCTCGGAGCCCCGGAGGATATCCTGCGGCGGGATCAGGTGTGAGAGGTCGATGAGGGTAAGGTCGCTGCGAATCGACAGCAGGACCCCTTTCAAGGCTCCGACATAGGCATCGGACAGGCCGAAGTCGGTGGTCAGGGTGACAATGGCAGGGGTCATGGCGATAGGTCTCCCGCCTGTTTTTTCAAGAGGATATACAGGGTTCCGGGTTCTCTCAGGAGGCCCGCGGAATTCCGGGCCTCCTGGCCGCTGCCGAGGAAAAGGTCGACACGGTCTGGCCCTTTGATAGCGGCGCCGCTGTCCTGTGGAAAGACAAAACGGCGAACTGGCCGCCATTCGGTCAGCCTGCCGGCGTCGTCGAAAACGGGCCGTTGCGTTGTGATAAAGGCCACCGAACCAAGTGGCACTGCTGCGGGATCGACGGCTATCGATCTTCCCGGGGTCAGTACCTGGCCGGCGCTTCCCCTTACGGCGTCATCCTCTCCC
>CAYYWK010000187.1:0-6238 GCA_964475345.1 uncultured Desulfobulbus sp. | reverse complement strand
GTGGTTGTCCTCCACCCGGACATAGCCGCTGTGGTCGGTGACGATGGTCGAGACGATGGCGAGACCGAGGCCGGTGCCGGCCTTCTTGGTGGAAAAATAGGGTTCGAAGAGCTTGCTCCGGTTTTCCTTGGAGATCCCCGGGCCGTTGTCGGAAACCTTGATCAGGGCGCTTTCCGTCTCCGCCGACAAGGCCAGTTCGATCTCGATCGTTCCACCGCCCGGCAGGACCGCCACCGCATTGTCGAGGAGGTTGATGATGCAGCGCTTGATCTGTTCGGCATCGAAATTGAAAACCGGCACCGCTTCGCTTTCGATGCAGCGGAAGGTGATTTCCCGGTGCGCCTGTTCATAGAGGGAAATGGTCTCGCGGGTCAGCCTGGCGAGGTCGGCCGGGGCCTTGTGGACCTTCGGCATCCGGGCGAACTGCGAGAATTCGCTGACCAGGCGCTTGAGCTCGTCGACCTGGGTGATGATCGTGGCGGTGCAGGTGTCGAAGACCCCGTCCGGGTCGGCGAGAATCTCCGGGTAGCGCTTGCGCAGGCGCTGTGCCGAGAGCTGGATCGGGGTCAGCGGGTTCTTGATCTCGTGGGCGATGCGGCGCGCCACCTCCCGCCAGGCCGCCATCCGCTGCATCTTCTCCATCTTGGTGAGGTTGTCGAAAACCAGCACGAAGCCGAGAGGATGCATTTCCTCGTCTGTCAGTCGCATGAAACTGATCAGCAGCGAGTAGTTCCTGCCCATGATGTTGAGTTTGAGATGCTGCTCCAGCCCGTTCTTGCCGGTGCTGTTCAACTCGTCGATGAAGCCCGAGACGATGGACGCATGGGGCTGCGGCAGGATTTCGGCGTAGTTGCGGCCGATGAGCATGGCGCTGTCGATGTTGAGGAGATTCTCGGCGAAACGGTTGAAGGTGGTGATGCGGCCGCCTTCGTCCAGTGAGATGACACCGGTGGAGACGCTCTGGAGGATGATCTCGGTGTAGCGCCGGCGCTGCTCGGCCTCCTGGGAGCTGACCTGGAGGGCTGCGTGGGCCTCGGCGAGGTGGAGGTTGCTGGTATGCAGGCGGTGGGTCATGGTGTTGAAGGAGTCGACCAGCATTCCCATCTCGTCGTCGGACTCGGATTCCATCTCGAACTCGAGATCGCCGTCGGCGACCCGGCGGGTGGCGTCGGCGAGTTTTTCGAGAGGTCCAGTGATGCCCCGCGATATGTAGAGGCCGAACCAGATGGCGGCAAAGATGATCAGCAGGGTGGCGATCAGCAGGATGACCAGCAGCCAGAATTTGAATGGGTCCTTGAAATGCTTGAGCTGGCGGTAGCCTTCCAGCCCCTGCGAGATGACCTCCATCTGCGCCACCTGTTCCCTGTTGACCAGCAGCGAGGTGATCAGGGTGGCGGGCAGCCGGCCGATTTTGATCCGGCTCACTGACAGCACCAGGTCGCCCTTCGGGGTCTCCTCGACGGTGGTCCGGCGTTTGCCCGAGGTCCGTACTTCCCGCATCAGGCTGGCGGGGATTTTCGGGAGCTGGATGTCCTTGAGGTCAGGGCTGACCACCGAGATCTCGAGGTTGTTGTCGTCGGAGACAAGTGTCAGGCTGTCCGGGCCGTTGATGGCGTTGAAGGCCAGGATGCGCTCAAGCGACTGGTTGATCTCGATGGCGTTGGAGGCAGTCAGGTTCAGCTGTTGCAGGCGTGCCTCGACCCCCTCGCTCATCTGGCTGACCTTGTTCTCGGTTTCGTGGAGCAGTGACTGCGCGAGCTTCAGCGATTCCTGCAGCGAGTTTTCGATGCTGGCGTTGAACCAGTAGTCCATGCTGGTGGAGACGAACTGCAGCGAGACGAAGAACAGCAGGATGGTGGGGATCAGGGTCAGCGACAGGAAGGAGATGATCAGCTTGCTCTTCAGCTTGCTGCCGATCCGCCGGATCCGGCGTTCGAAGATCAGTTCGGCGAGATAGCGGAGAACCAGGAAAAGGACGAAGATCGCCAGCAGGACGTTGAGGTTGAGCAGGGCGAAGATCAGCAGGTTGTTGCCGGTGGGGAGGATTTCCTCATGCTGCAGCAGGGCACGCTGGATCCAGACCGAAATGGGGATGATGCCGAGACAGACCAGGATCACGTAGCGGATGATCCGGCGTTTCTGGGCCAGCTGCTCCGGCGTGTAGGTGCGCTTGGCCGGCAGGTTTTCCGGTTCCGGCGCGGCCACTGGCCGCTGTGCGGGTGACTCGCTCATCAGGGGCTGCCTGTCTGTCCGAAGGTGAATGAAAGGGTATGCCAATCGGTTTCGACATCCCACCACGAGACAAAGGGAACGATATGCTGCAGGCTCAGCGGCAGGGTCTTGTTGAACAGTTCGGCCTTGATGCGCAGGGTATAGGTGGCCTCGGGCGACAGTTTGGACAGCTCGATCAACCTGACGCCGTTGAGGTCGTTGAGCATCTTCTGGGCTTCGATCAGGGAGGTGAAGGACTGGTTTCGTCCGGGGGCTTCCTGAAGCTCGACGCGGTATGTCTCCTTCAGGATGTCGTAGCTCAGGGTGTGGGCGAAGGTCCGCGAGGCAACGATCCGCTCGGCCATCGATTTCGAGAACTCATGCAGTTCGACGAAGAACGAGAAGCGGATCGGGATGCCGCTGTGCAGGCCTTCCAGCATTTCCTCGGTGAAACTGTTGCGCAGGGTGCCAAAGAGCAGCAGGTGGCTGTCGCTGGTGGCCGCGGTGAGCTCGGTGATGGCCGCATCGGCTGTCTCCTCGCTATTGGCGGTACTCGGGCCCCGGCAGATGACGATGACGGCGAAGAGCAGGAACAGGATCTTTTTCAGCATCGATGCGGTTTCTGTGAGCAGCGGGGACGAGAATGCCATCGTGTCGTGCAGACGTTCGGTGAGGCGCGGGTTCGGAACAATCTACCTGAAATTGCAGGCACTGTCCATGGCTTGTTCCCGCGGCGAAAATTCGGTATAGTGCCCCCGCGCAGAACGTGCGCGCATCCGGGGCCCGTGCCCTGCCAGAGGGCAGATGCCCGCTACTGAACCACCGATGGAGACCAGCATGAACAAGCGTGTAGCAATACCCACAGAACAGCCGGGCGGGATCGACGCCGCCCGGTCCGACCATTTCGGCCATTGTCCGGTGTTCACCGTCGTCGATCTTGACTCCGAGAAGGGTATCGTCGATGTCCGCCTGGTGGCCAATGGCTCCCACGAAGCGGGGGGATGCCTGGTGCCGGTGCGGATCCTTCAGGAAGCCGGTGTCGACGCGATTGTGGTCGGCGGCATGGGCGCCAGGCCGATGCAGGGTTTCGTCGATGCCGGCATCACGGTCTATTTCGCCAGTCGCGAGACAGTGCCGACGGTCCGGTCGGCGATCGAACAGCTGACCGCCGGGCGGCTGCCGATCATGCATGGGGACCAGTTGTGCAAAGGCGCAGGTAATTGTCATCATTGACAGATTCGTTGCTTTTTGGCGGAACTGGCTGTATAACGAGACATGCTCTATCGGCTGTCCGGCTGTTTCCGGGCTGCCCCAACCTTTATCGGCAAAGTGCCCATGTCCCCACGACCGAAAAAACTGCGCCGCTGCCAGAGTGAATTCTGCCGGCGAGCCTTCAAGCCGACCGGGACGCCGCTGACCGATCTCGAGCAGGTTTCCCTCTACCGTGACGAGCTCGAAGCCCTCTGGCTATGCGACAGCGAGGGTCTGACCCAGGAGGAGGCCGGCCAGAAGATGGGGGTTTCCCGGGGAACGATCCAGCGGATCATCACGCTGGCCAGGAAAAAGATCGCCACGGCCCTTGTCAAGGGGCAAGCCCTGATTCTCGCCGGCGAGGATGAAAAGCACTAGGGATTCCCGGGCCGGCCGGTCTTTCCCTCCGCCCTGTTGCTCTTTTCAGCCGGAAAGCGATGTTTTCCGGAACTTCCGCTTGAGCCCGCGGGCGCTTTCGCCAGCACCCGGAGGGTATCTGCAGGCTCTCGCGGTCCTTCTCGTGCTGCTGTGCTGCCGGGAGCCGCTTTCTGCCGGACAGGACAAGAACATGGAGCAATCACCGCGCTTTGCCGCCATCTACGAGCCATCGGGGCTGGTGCAGCTGGCCGACGGCCGTCTGCTGATCGTCGAGGACGAAAAGGACTGGCCTGTGCACCTGCTCGACATCCGTGTCGAAAAGGGTCAGTCGGTGCTGCGGGCCACCGCCGTGCCGGCGTTTCCCGGCCAGGCGGATGACCTGGAAGGCGTGGCCGTGGGGTCCGACCAGCGGGTATATGCCGTAACCTCGCATGCCCCGGCAGAGGACGGGTCGCCTGGCGCCGGCCGCAGGAAGCTGCTGCGCTTCCGGATAGAAGCCGATGGCCGGTATGGTCCGGTCGAGGAGTATTCCGGCCTGCTGCCGCACCTGCTGCAGCGGGTGGCCGGCATCTCGCCGGATGCCGGGAGCCTCAATATCGAAGGACTGGTCTTCGACCGCCAGGGGCGGCTGCTGTTCGGGTTGCGGCAGCCGGTGGTCGAGGGACGGTCGGTTGTGCTAGTCCTGGAAAACCCGGCGGCTGTCTTCGATGGCAGCGAGGCGCCGCTTTTTGCGGCATCACCCATCCTGCTGGATCTGGGTGGCGGGGGCATCCGGGCGATGACCTCTGCGCCCGGCTGCTGCGGCTACCTGCTGGCCAACGAGGTGGAGGGCAAAGGCGGCAAGCCCCGCGCCTGCCTGTGGCTGTGGGACGGCGAGCCCGGCAATCCGCCTTCGATGCTCGATTTTCCCGTCCGGGGCGAGATGAAGAATATCGAGGGGCTGGCGGTGGTGGCGGTGGAAGGCCGGGATGTGCTGCTGGCGGTCTGCGACGACGGCGACAGGGGCAAGGGCAAGGGGGCGCACTACCGGTTTTTCGCTCTCGACCAACTGGCGGTGCTGACTGCGCAGGGCGGGCGGGTCCCACTGCCGGGCAGGTAGCGTTCAGATGTTCTCGCGGGTCTTGTGGAACTCGATGTCCGGCCACTTCTCCATGAAGAATTTCAGCATCCACTCGCTCTGGCTGAGATAGGTCAGAAATCCCTCCGAGTCGGTGGCCAGGGCCATCTGGTTCCTGCGCTCGAACTCGGCCATCTTCTTCCTGTCGCCACAGTTCACCCAGCGGGCGGCCTGGTAGTCCACCGGTTCGTAAACGGCCTCGACCCCGTACTCGTTCTTCAGCCGGGCCATCGTCACCTCGAACTGCAGCACCCCCACCGCCCCCCTGATGTAGTCCGAGCCGATCAGCGGCCGGAACACCTGGATCGCCCCCTCCTCGGCAAGCTGCACCAGACCTTTCTGGAGCTGCTTCATCTTCAGCGGATTCTTCAGCAGCACCCGGCGGAAATGCTCCGGAGCGAAGTTGGGGATGCCGGTGAACTTCAGCTCCTCCTTGACGGTGAAGGTGTCGCCGATCTTGATCGTGCCGTGGTTGTGCAGGCCGATGATGTCGCCGGGGTAGGCCTCCTCGACGTGGGAACGCTCCTGGGCCATGAAGATCGTCGCGTTGGCGAGCGTAATGTCCTTGCCGAGGCGGTGATGGCGGACCTTCACCCGCGGCATGAAGGTCCCCGAGCAGATCCGCAGGAAGGCGATGCGGTCGCGGTGGGCCGGGTTCATGTTGGCCTGGATCTTGAACACGAAGCCGGAGAAGTTCTCCTCCTGCGGTGCAACGACCCGGGTCGCCGACTGGCGCGGGCTGGGCGGCGGGGCCATCTCGACGAAGGTGTCGAGCAGTTCGCGCACCCCGAAGTTGTTGATGGCGCTGCCGAAAAAGACCGGGGTCTGACTGGCGGTGAGGTAGTGGTCGTACTCGAAGGGGTTGGCGGCACCATGCAGCAGCTCGATGTCGCCGCGCAGCTCGTCGGCCTGGCGGCCGAGCAGCCGGTCGAGCTCGGGGTCGTCGAGGCCGTTGATGGTGATGCCCGGCTGGGTGCGGCTGTCCTGGCCGGCGGTGAACAGGTGCAGCTGCCCGCGGAGGATGTGGTAGACCCCCCTGAAGGTCTTGCCCATGCCGATCGGCCAGGTCAGCGGCGTGCACTCGATCTGCAGCTTCTCCTCGATCTCGGCCATCAGGTCAAGCGGCGACAGGCCTTCGCGGTCGAGTTTGTTGATGAAGGTGATGATCGGGGTGTTGCGCATCCGGCAGACCTCCATCAGCTTCTCGGTCTGCGACTCGACGCCCTTGGCGCTGTCGATGACCATGATCGCCGAGTCGACGGCGGTCAGCACCCGGTAGGT
>CAYYWK010000186.1:0-6250 GCA_964475345.1 uncultured Desulfobulbus sp. | reverse complement strand
CGCTCGGCGCGGCGGTCGCGCTTGAGGCCGGGTTGGGGCTGCTGCGGTTGTTGTAGCTGCTGTCTGCTGTGGTTGAGAAGATCTCCACCGCCGGCATCAAGGAAGCCAAGCGGGGAGGGCGGCGAGGCAAGAGTGCACCGGATGGTCGTAGGTGCTGAAGCCCGCTGTTGGCCTGGTAGCCGGTGTTCCACAGGGCCATCACTGTACAGGGGATCAGCGCCAGCAGCACCGTGGTCATGATCCGTTTCAGGTCCAGGCCGTCCCGGATGTGGGGCGCCCCCTCCGTCCGGGTGTTGCTGCCGAAGAGGAAAGAATCGACGGCCTCGTAGAGCGGGTACCAGCGCTCGAAGCGGCCGCCCTTCTGAAAGTGGCGGCCGAGGTCTTCCATGTATTTACTGAATGCCTTCATGTGCATACTCTGAGAGTTGGATCGTTTGGCCGCCCTGAGGCGATCATCCTCCGTTTTCGATGGCGGTCAGCACCTGCCGCAGCATCGGACCGAAGTCGTTCTTGCCCGGACAGACGAAGCTGCAGAGGGCCAGGTCCTCCTCCACCAGCTCCAGGCAGCCGAGTTCCTGCGCCCGCTCGCAGTCCTGGACAGCAATGCTTTTGAGCAGCGAGGTGGCGATGATGTCGAGCGGCATCACCTGCTCGTAGGTGCCGACCGGGAAGATCGCCCGCCTGCCGCCCCAGGTGGCGGTGATCATCGGCAATGGCGTCTTGCCGGTGTAGGCGGAGACAAAGACCGGCTTGACCGAGAACCTGCTCCAGCCGGGCAGCAGCCAGTTGAACAGGCTGCGGCCGCTGCTCTCGTGCAGGGCCGAGACCTGGGTGTGGTAGCGGCCGAGGAAATCGGCGGGGGCCACTGCCGCCCTGCCGCTCAGCACCGAACCGGAGATCAGCCGGCAGGGTGCGTCGGTGGTTTCGTCGCGGCAGATTTCGGTGATCGAGGCGCCGGGTCTGGTGACGACGAGGCGGGGCTTGTTGATCGCCGGCCCGGCCAGGGCGATGACGCGCTCGCTTGACAGGGAACCGGTGCGGAACAGGTGGCCGATGGCGATGACGTCCTGGTAGCCGATCTGCCAGACGGTCTTTTTCTCGCTCACCGGATCGATGCAATGGATGTGGGTGGACGGCAGGCCGGCCGGGTGGGGGCCGGAGAAACGCCAGACCCGGAGGCCGGTGATGTCGCCGCAGCCGGCGATGGCCGAGGCGCAGCAGAGATGGATCGGGCAGTCGACCAGGCGGCGCAGGGTCTTCAGGCCGAGCAGGAAGTCGGCAGGGCGGCGGGCGATGACCACCTGCGGGTCGGCGGCAAGCGGTTCGCTGTCGATGGCGGTGACGAAGAGCGACGCTGGGCTGGCGCCGACGGCCGGGATCCGGCCGAAGGGCCTGGTGCGGAGACTGGTCCACAGGCCACTTGCGACCATGATCTCCCGGACTGTGCCGGTCGGCAGCTGCTGCGGGTCGTCACCGGGGTTGTCGAGGAAGACCACCGCCTCGTCGCCGTCGACGGCGATCACCAGCGATTCGAAACGGCGCTTGGCGCCGCGGTTGACCGCAACGACGGAGCCGCTGGCCGGGGCGGTGAAGATCACTCCGGGGTTGTCCTTGTCCGAGAACAGCGGCTGGCCGATCCTGACCCGGTCCCCCGCCTGTACCGCCAGGGCAGGGCGCAGGCCGATGCCGTCGGCGCCCAGCAGGGCTACCTGCCCGACATCCCGGCCGGGGTCGACAGCCTGCTCCGGAGCCCCGGAGATCGGGATGTCCAGCCCCTTCTTGAGATGGATATGTTCCATGGTGGTCGTCTTCCTTGGGTGGTACGATTTCCGGAAAGCGAGAGGGAATCCGGGATTGTCGGGCCGTTCGGTGGAGATCGGCGGGAAAAATCTGATATCATGGTTTTTCCGGAGCAACACTGGTAGTATAAGCAGAATCGCCGTGCAGGGCAAATGTAATTCTGGGGCCCTGCCGGGAGCGAGCCGTACGCGGCCATGCCCCATCCCGGTCGCCGGGATGCCCCGTTCCCGCAAGAAGAGAAGGAGATACGCCGTGGATATGCAGAATTACGAAAAGCTCGGATTGTTCTACCTCGGGCGCGAACTCGACGTTGCCAGCCAGACCCCCTTGCAACAGGCCCTGCTGTTCAAGAGCAAGGATCTCACCACCCATGCCGCGATCATCGGCATGACCGGCAGCGGCAAGACCGGCCTCGGCATCGGCCTGATCGAGGAGGCGATCATCGACAACATCCCCTCGATCATCATCGACCCGAAAGGGGACATGGGCAACCTGCTGCTGGCCTTTCCGCAATTGCGGCCCGAGGATTTTCTGCCCTGGGTCGACCCGGCCGAGGCGGCCCGCAAGGAAATGACCCCAGAGGCCTTTGCCGAAAAGACCGCCGCCGACTGGCGGGAAGGCCTGGCGTCCTGGGGGCAGGGGCCGGAGCGGATCGCCAGCCTGCTGGCGGCGACGACGATGACCATCTATACCCCCGGCAGCACCAGCGGCACGCCGGTGTCGGTGCTGGGCGGCTTCCAGGCCCCGTCGGCGGAGGTTGCCGGCGACACCGACACCTTCAACGGCCTGGTCAACTCCACCACCACCAGCCTGCTGGCACTGGTGGGCATCGGTGGAGACCCCTTGCAGAGCAGGGAGCATATCCTGGTCAGCTCGATCCTCATCCACTGCTGGCGCAAGGGGGAAAGCCTGACCCTGGAGGCGCTGATCGGTCATGTCGTCAACCCGCCGTTCCCCAAGGTCGGCGTCTTCCCGCTCGACACCTTCTACCCCCAGACGGAGCGGATGGGCCTTGCGATGACCCTCAACGGGCTGCTCGCCAGCCCGACCTTCGCCGCCTGGCTTCAGGGGGCGCCGCTCGATATCCAGAAGATCCTCTACGGCGACGACGGCCGGCCGCGGACGGCGATCTTCTCGATTTCCCATCTCAGCGATGCCGAGCGGATGTTCTTCGTCACCACCCTGCTCAACCAGATCATCGGCTGGATGCGGCGGCAGTCGGGGACGTCCTCGCTGAAGGCCCTGCTCTACATGGACGAGATCTTCGGATATTTCCCGCCGACGGCCAACCCGCCGTCGAAGAAGCCGATGCTGCTGCTGCTCAAGCAGGCCCGGGCCTTCGGCCTGGGGGTGGTGCTGTCCACCCAGAACCCGGTGGATCTCGACTATAAAGGCCTGGCCAACATCGGCACCTGGTTCGTCGGCCGGCTGCAGACCAGCCAGGACCAGGACCGCGTCCTCGAGGGCATCGTCGGCGCAAGCGGCGGCAGCCTCGACCGGCAGCAGGTCAAAGGGATGCTGGCGGCGATGAAGGGCCGGCAGTTCATGCTGACCTCCGCCCATCTCGATGCGCCGCTGCTTTTTGAGACCCGCTGGGTTCTCTGCTACCTGCGCGGCCCCTTGTCGGCGACGGACATCAAACGGCTGTCGGCGGGGAAGGGCGGGCCGGCCGCTGCCGATCCGGCGGCGATGCCTGCGGCGACGCCTCAGGCGGCTGCGGTCACCGATGCCGTGGAGCATCCGCCGATCGTTGCCCAGGGAATCGAACAGCTCTATCTGCTCCATGACGTCCCGGTGGAGAAGCCGGTCTTCGAACCCTGGCTGGCGGCAAGCGCCGCCGTCCGCTACGGCAGCGCCGCAAAAAACATCGACCAGGTGGAAGAGATCCGCTGCCGGCTCTATCTCGATGACGCCTTTTCCCGCCCGGACTGGGCTGCCGCCGAGGAGCTCCCGCGCCCCTTGGGCGAATGCGCAACCCAGGCCCCCAGCGGCAGTTCGTGGTATCCGCTGCCGGACGCCCTTGCCCGGCTCAAGGACCTGAGCAGCCTTGCCAGGACCTTCGCCGACCATCTCTACCAGAACCGCCGGCTGGAGCTCTTCCGGGTGGCGGCGCTGAAACTGGAATCGCGCCCCGGCGAGAGCATCGGCGATTTCAAGGTTCGCCTGGCCGACGCCCTCCGCCAGAAGCGGGATGCTGAACTGGAGAAGCTGCGCCAGGCCTCGGCCGCGCAGCAGAAGCGTCTCGAGGAGCGACTGGCGGCGGCAATGGAACGGGTGGACAAGGAAAAATCGGATGTGGCCGCCAAGACCACCGATACCGTCATCTCCTTCGGGGCGGCGGTGCTCGGGGCCTTCCTCGGTCGCAAGGCGGTCTCCGCCGCGACGGTGTCGAAAGCGGCGACCGGGATGCGCAACGTCGGCCGGGTGGCCAAGGAGAAGGGCGATGTGCAGCGGGCCGAGATCGAGGTCCAGGACCTGCAGCAGCAGCTGGCAGGTCTGGCGGCGGAGATCGAGGCCAAAGCCGCCGCCATGGCCGCAACCTTCAGTCCCGAGCAGTATGCGGTCGAAACCTTCACGGTCAAGCCACGGCGCAGCGACGTCTACGACGTCAGGCTGGCGCTTTTATGGGAAATGGTGCCGGACAGAGGCTTGCCGGGCGCCTGATGATACAGGGGCGCACCGCCCCGCCAAAGGGGATCGCAACGATCCCGAACACAGAGGAGGAGCTATGTCGGAGAAAGGAAAGCCGTCGTTCTACAAGAAAATGAACAAGCAGTACCCGGAGATCTTCAACTCCCTGGAAAACCTGGGAACCACCCTGCGCAAGGCTGGGCCGCTCGATGAGAAGACTTCGCACCTGATCCAGCTGGCGGCGGCCGCCGCCAGCCATTCCGAGGGGTCGGTCTGCTCCCACGCCCGTCGCGCCATGCAGGCCGGGGCGACCCCGGAGGAGATTACCCACACCTTGCTGCTGCTGGTTTCGACCATCGGCTTCCCGCAAACCATGGCGGCAATGTCATGGGCAGAGCAGGTGATGGAGAAGAAGCCGAAAAGCAAGTAAGGGCCGTCCTACCAGCCGCCCCCGCCACCCCCGCCGGAACTGCCTCCTCCTCCCCCAGACGAGGAGGAGCTGGTGCCGGCGGCCACCGATCCCACTGCGGTCATCCACGCCCCGCTTGCCCCGCCGCCGCCGAACCTGCCGCCCCCGCCGGTGAATCCCGCCGTCCCGCCCCCTGTCGAGGCCATTGCCCCGCCAGCTATCCCCGCATCGCCATACTGCCGGAACCAGGCGTCGACCCGGTCGCCGAGGCCGAAGGCCATCAGGTAGGGGAACCAGGCGTCCTCGAGGTCGGGCCGGTCCTTTTGCAGCTCGCGCCGGAAATACTTGCGGGCGGCGGTGAGTTGCTGGCAGAGCAGGACTCCTTCCTGGTCGTCGCGGGTTTTCGCCAGATTGAGGATGTTATGGATGAAGGCGGCGGCGAAGCAGAACAGTCCGGCGGTCATCAGCATGCTGGCGCTGCCGGTGACGAGCAGCGTGAACACGGTGGCGATGAGGGTCGCCGGGACCAGCAGCAGCAGGAGATTGAGGAGCATCGGCTGGGATGAGCCCCTGAACCGGAGGGCGAGGCCGAAGCCGAAAATCCACAGGAAGAGCATCGCCAGAATACCCGCAAGGGTCGGGGCAATCTCGCTGCGATTGAGGAAGAAGCCGGACAGCAGCAGGAAGAAGCCGCATACGGCGAGGGCGGCCGCAGGGACCCAGAAGTAGCTCAGGGGACCGGCTGGGTCGCGGGTCAGCAGGCCGACCTTCTTGTCGAGGGGTTCCCGCAGCTCTCCCGCCGGGTTGAAGACCTCCTGCTTCTTGCGGTAGTGCCGGCGGATGCTGCGGGTGTCGGTCTCGTCGTCCTCGACGAACAGGCCGTCGACCAGCGTACGCTCATAGCCGGAGAAGGATGAGCGCGGCACCTCCAGGCGCATGTGGAGGTTGGCCAGCCGGGCGATGCGGATGTTGAGGATGGGCAGGATGAACTCCTCGACCCGGCTGCTGATCTTCTCCTCCTGCACCAGCCGCGCGATGACAGCGGCGACTTCGTACTGGCCGGTTTGCTTGTCCCAGGCTGCCCCGACGACCTCCGGGGGAAGGCTGAAAACATGTTCCTTCAGCCATTCCCGGGTGATGGACGCTTCTGGCGGCAAGGGCCTGAAGCGCCCCAGCCTCCGCTCATGGCGGATCAGCAGGATGGTCGCCGCCAGCAGGAGCAGGAAAAGCAGCCCGGAAAAAACCAGGTGGAGCCAGGTTGGCGCGGCATGGCCGGCGGTTTCGGCGGCAATCCCCGCCGGGTTGCCGGCGAGGTGCTGCAACGGCAGGGTGATCACCAGTCCCTGGCCTGGCGGCAGGTCGGTCACCACGTCGCCGGTGTGGATCGAGCTGCTGATCTCGGTCGAGGTG
>CAYYWK010000185.1:0-6252 GCA_964475345.1 uncultured Desulfobulbus sp. | reverse complement strand
CGATAACTGTCTGACGTTAAAACTCGGATAGATTGTCGGTAGCATACTCCAATGCCGCTTGCCTTGGCAAAGGCGATGTTTATTATTATGCCGACAAGGGCAAAAATGATGCCATCGGCCGAAGGCGCGGCGGTGCTTACTGTCGATGCGAGTGATCGCTAACTTTACGAGGAGGGAGAACATGATGCGGATTGGCCTGTATCTGGCGACGAACCTGGCGATTCTGATTCTGCTCGGGTTTGTCATGACACTTCTGGGAGTCGATTCCCGTAGCACTTCCGGCCTTTTGGTGATGGCGGGGTTGTTCGGAATGGGTGGATCGTTCATCTCGCTGGCGATGTCCAAATGGATCGCCAAGAAATCGACGGGTGCTTACGTCATCGAGCAGCCGCGGAACTCGACCGAACAATGGTTGGTTGACACCGTCCGCCGTCAGGCGCAGGCGGCGGAGATCGGTATGCCGGAGGTGGCAATCTACGAATCGCCCGATATCAATGCTTTTGCCACAGGGATGAAGAAGGACGAAGCGCTGGTGGCGGTCAGCACCGGTTTGCTGCAGAACATGTCCCGGGATGAGGCCGAGGCGGTGCTGGCCCATGAGGTCAGCCATATCGCCTGTGGTGACATGGTGACGATGGCCCTGATCCAGGGGGTGCTCAACACCTTTGTGATCTTCCTGTCCCGGGTTGCCGCGCAGCTGATCGACACCTTCCTGAGCCGTGATGAGGAAGGTGGAGGGTTGGGTTTTTTCGGCTATATGGCGGTGACGATCGTGCTCGAGATAGTCTTTGGCCTTCTCGCCAGCATTGTCGTCATGTGGTTTTCGCGCAAGCGGGAATTCCGGGCCGACAGCGGTGCGGCGTATCTTGCCGGCAAAGACAAGATGATTGCCGCCCTGCGGCGCCTGCAGGCCCATCATGAACCATCCCATCTTCCCGACCAGGTTGCAGCCTTCGGGATTCGTCCAAAGGAAGGCGGGTTTGCCAGCCTGCTCCGCAGTCATCCGCCGCTTGAGCAGAGAATTGCCGCGCTGCAGCAGTCCTGATGCTCCGGTATTGATGCGGCCGGCCGTCATGAAGGGATGTCTGTCCTGCATGGCGGCCAGGCTGCAGCCCCTGGTCCTGCCGGTCAGATTTCCGAAACCCCAGCGGGGATGAGGCAGATGAAGACGAAGTCCTCACCTCCAGCGTTCATGAACTGGTGCTCCTCGCCACCGGGGATGAAGACCACCGTGCCACTGGTGACGTTGTGCCATTCCCCGTCACGAAAGACCTGGCCCTTGCCCGAATGGATGAAGATCTCGTGTTCCCAGTCATGGGAATGCCGGGGGGTGAAACCACCGGGAACCACGGTGAAGACCCGCATGCAGAAGTTGTCGGCATGGTCATCCTTGCCGATCACCACCCTTCCTGTCACTCCCCGGACTGTATCCGCATCGAACTGGTGTCTCGGGGCGTCCTTGTAATCAAGTATTTTCATAATCGTCATGCCCTGTGGTGTTCCCGCTGCCGGGGCAGCTGTTGAAATCCTCCTGAAAGAATATAGAAATCCGTTTCCGGGTTGGCAAGCGCCCCTTACTCTTTTCCCCTGCTGCCTGTCAGCCCGAGGTATATGGCGGCGAGGGTGATGGTGATGCCAATCCAGTTCAGCAGGTCAGTCGGCCGGCGGAAGATCAGTACATCCCAGACAAAGGCCAGTGAAGGCTGGAGGAGCAGGATCAGGCCTGTCAGCGAAGCGCGGATCTTCGGCATGGCGTTGGCTATCAAGGCCCAGCCGATGGTCTGGCTGAACAGTCCGAGGCTTACCAGGGAGAAAAGGCTCTGCGCATCGGAAATGGAGAAAGAATCGCCGGTAGCGAGCATGTGTCCGCCGAGGAACACCGAACAGCTCAGGGAGATCAGCATCAGGGCGAAGAAGAAGGAATATTCCCGGCAGTCGGCCTGGATTCTGCGCAACGTGAGCAGGAAGCCGCTGTAGCAGGCGGCTGTCGCCAGACCCAGGTAGATGCCGGATTTGTAGTCTGCGGGAAGTGTCGCCCAGTTGATGCCGACCACCAGGAAGAGACCGGTCAGCGCCATGGGGATCGAAACCAGGAATCGCGGTCGGATGCGCTCTCCAAAGAGGAATATGCCGCAGGCGGCGAGGATGAAGACCTGAAAGTTGCCGAGGATTGTGGCAAGTCCGGGGCCGATGAACTGGATGCTGGCGTGCCAGCAGTAGAGATCGAGGGCGAAGAGCAGGCCGCAGGAAAGCATCAGCAGGAGCTGGCCGGTGGTCAGTCGCATGTAGTCGCGCCGCCACAGGCAGGCGACCATCAGGAAAAAGAAGCCGAAAAAGACCCGGTAGAAAGCCGAGGCAGTTGGTGGAACATGGGCGAGTTTGACCCAGACCCCGGAAAAGCTGATGAGGAAGGCCCCACAAAGTACCTGGAGAATGTTTCTGTTGCGGAAAAATGTCAACATGTGCGTACAGTCAGAAGATCATCGGCCAGAACCGGGGAGAGGGAGCTGAAAGCCGGGCGAGAGGCCATCGTAGTAGAATCGAAAGGCATTTGCACCATTTTTCGGCCTCAGTGGAAGATGGCCGATAATGGCTCAAAACGATGCCGGAATTGAACCGGAAATGAAGGATTTATCCGGACATCCTGAGGTCTTGGGTGACGCATGTTGACGTTGAAAAGTCCTTGCCTTTCGATCACGTTTTTGTTACGGAAGGAGTGGTGAGGGCAAGTTCACTGAATCCGGCTTCAGTCCGGTAGTCTGCGTTTTGCCGGGAAAGATCGGATAGTTCGCAAGAAATGTTTCTGAAATCCTGACAGCGAGTGACAATATGAACGACCTATCTGTGAAGTATCTCGGCCTGCAGTTGAAGAACCCTGTCATCGTCGGAAGCTGCGGGCTGACACATTCGGTCGACAAGATCAGGGAACTGGCAGACAACAACGCTGCCGCGGTGGTTCTCAAATCACTGTTCGAAGAGCAGATCCAGGCCGAACTTTCAAGCAACCTGGAAAGCTACAATACCGATTACCCAGAGGCATCCGACTACGTTCGCGCCTATACCCGGGGCAATGCGGTGCAGGAATACATCGCCCTCATTGCCGATGCCAAGAAAGCTGTCGACATCCCGATCATTGCCAGTATCAACTGCGTCAGCGGTGACGAATGGGTGTCTTTCGCCAAGTCGGTCGAGCAGGCCGGCGCCGACGCCCTGGAACTCAATATTTCGCTTCTGCCGAGCAATCCCCGGTTGAGCAGCCAGGAAAGCGAAAACCTGTATTTCAGCATCGTCGACAAAGTGTCGGCGATGGTCTCCATCCCGATTGCCCTGAAAATCAGCAAATATTCGTCATCACTAGCCAATCTGATTACCAGGCTGAGTTGGAAAGAGCGGATCGGCGGTTTTGTCCTGTTCAACCGCTTCTCCAATCCGGATGTCGACATCGTCAATCTCAGGGTCAAGTCGGCGGAAATATTCACTTCTCCGACGGAGAACACCGACACCCTGCGCTGGCTGGCTTTGCTGTCAGGCGTCATCGAGAAGGACCTGGTGGCATCGACCGGTATTCATGACGATGCCGGCCTGATCAAGCAGCTCCTTGTCGGGGCCTCGGCAGTGCAGGTGGTCTCGACTATCTACAGGAACGGTCCGGGGCAGATCGATGCAATGCTGGATGGCCTGCGAAGGTGGATGGAAGAAAAATCCTTTGCCAGCATCGCTGATTTCAGAGGCAAGCTGAGCTACGAGCAGGCCGATAATCCGGCGGCATTCGAGCGGATTCAATTCATGAAATATTACGGTGGCATCTCCTGATCCAGTCCCGCTGCAACCGGCCTGATGGCCTGGCGACGGTTGCAGCGGTGTTTCGGAAACGGAGGGAAGCGCGCGGCTGTCTCCGGCTGCGGACACGAGCAGGTGCTTCTCCTGGTGGCAAAGGGAGGAGCAAACCCGGTGCGAATGATTCTGGAAAGTGCATCTCGCACCGTTTACCTTAGCCAGTTGTATCCATACATATCATGATCTCCTTACTGACGTTCCCGAAAGGTGGAGTACATCCGCCGGAAGCAAAGTCCCAGACATCACAACTTGCAATCGAGTGTATGCCGGTTCCCGGGGAGCTGGAGGTTATCCTCGGTCAGCATATCGGCGCCCCATGCACGCCGACTGTCGCCAAGCGCGGAGAGGTCAAGGAGGGTGATATCATCGGCGAGGTAACCAAAGGTCTGGGGGTACCGCTTCATGCTCCTGTTGCAGGAAAGATCAAGGATATCGGCGCATCGGCTCATCCGATGCGGGTTACGGCCCCTTCGCTGACTATTGCGGTGGATTCCGCCGCCGAAGCCAGGCAATACCAGAAGCGGGACTGGCAGGACATTGGCCCGAAGGATCTGCTGGCCATGGTCAGGGATGCCGGCATCATCGGCATCGGCGGTGCCGGTTTCCCAACGCATGTCAAGCTCAGCCCGCCTGCCGACAACCCGATCGACACCCTTCTCCTGAACGGTGCGGAATGTGAGCCATATATCACCTCCGATCATCGGCAGATGCTGGAATACGCCGCCGATATCGTCGAGGGGGCAAAAATCATCCTGAAAATTCTCGGCATCAGTCAATGCCAGATCGGAATCGAGAGCAACAAGCCCGATGCCATCCTGGCCATGACCGAAGCGGCACGGGCAGGTTCCACGGCAGAGCATACGGTTACGGTTCAGGCCTTGCAGGTCAAGTACCCGCAGGGATCGGAAAAGCAGTTGATCCAGGCCATTACTGGTCGCAAGGTGCCGGCGATGGCCCTGCCCTCTTCAGTGGGGGTGGTGGTGCAGAATGTGTCGACGGCAAGGGCCATCCGGGATGCGGTGGTTCTCGGCAAACCGCTCTATGAAAAGGTGGTCACCGTCGCCGGCAAAGGAATCGCCCGTCCGGCCAATCTGCTGGTCAAGGTCGGAACGAGGATCTCGGACATCGTCACCTATCTTGGCGGTCTAAAACCCGACCTGGCAAAAGTCATCATGGGGGGACCGATGATGGGCTTTGCCGTCTCGAATCTCGATGTACCGGTAACCAAGACGACATCGGCGGTGCTCTTTCTGGCGGCCGACGAGGTGGACACGACTCCCCATTCCCAGTGCATCCGCTGCGGCTGGTGTCTCGAGGCCTGCCCGATGGGCCTTGAGCCTAAAGAGATTGGCATTTACGTTGAAGCCAACAGGCCGGAGGATACTGCTCAGTTCGGGGTATTTGAGTGTTTCGAATGCGGCAGCTGCGCCTATGTCTGCCCTGCAAAACGGCCGCTGGTGCAGTTCGTCCGGCTGGCCAAGATGAAGGCGAAGAGGTAGAAGCCAAGGGGGCATGAGGTCTCCGGGGTCGGCGTGCCGACATACCGGAAACCTCCAGTTTGAACAACGTTTCTGAAGGAGATACGCCATCGAACCGCTAGCACCAGAAAACCAGTCATCTCCCGCATTGCGAGAGTGGAAGGTATCCATTTCTCCCCATGTGAAGAGCCATGAGTCGGTTGAGAAAATCATGTGGACCGTCGTGGCCTGCCTGATACCGCCGCTGCTGCTGTCTGTTTTCGTCTTTGGTATCCAGGTCCTGTTGATCACCGCAGTTTCGGTAGCCAGTTGCGTGGCCGCCGAGGCCGTCAGTCAAAAACTGCTCGGCCGGCCTGTGACGGTGAAAGACGGCAGCGCCGTCATCACCGGAATGTTGCTGGCCTTTGTCATTCCCCCGGGCGTATCGCCGTTGCTGCCGGTACTCGGTGCAGTCATGGCGATCTATATCGGCAAGCACATTCTCGGCGGCATCGGCTACAACATCTTCAATCCGGCGCTGCTGGGGCGGTCGTTCCTGCTGGCGACCTTTCCGGTGGCAATGACCTCGGCCTGGTTGCCGCCGCTCAAGGATATGGCTGTTTTTTCCAACCTCGGGGAAGGGATAAACGCTGTTTCCACGGCCACTCCGCTGGCGGTTATCAAGGAGCAGGGGATGGCTGCCTTCACGGAAATGTTCGGGACAGGCGCCTCGCTGTACGGTTCATTCTTCATGGGGTGGCGACCTGGCTGCATAGGCGAGACCTCAGGTTTCCTCATAGTGCTGGGCGGGTTGTACCTGTTGTACCGGAGGTACATTACCTGGCATATCCCGGTGTCAGTTCTGGGAACCATCGCCCTGCTGTCATGGATTTTCGGTGGCGAGACCTACTTCAGTGGTGATCCTCTCTTGGCAATCCTTACCGGCGGGGCGCTTCTC
>CAYYWK010000184.1:0-6275 GCA_964475345.1 uncultured Desulfobulbus sp. | reverse complement strand
GGTCAAGCAGGGGATGATCATCGTCACCAAGAAGGACCTGGTGGAGGAGGACTGGCTGGAGATGGTGGAGGATGAGATCCGCCAGTTCTTCACTGGCAGCTTCCTCGAGGAGGCGCCGCTCGTCTTCGTCTCGTCGATCACCGGCGAGGGTATTGACAAAGTTATCGAGATCATTGATGGATTTGTCCGTCAGCACCATTTCCAGGAAGTCTTCGGCCCTTTCCGACTGCCGGTTGATCGGGTGTTTGCCATGAAGGGCTTCGGCGCGGTGGTGACCGGCACTTCGATTTCGGGCAGGACCTCGGTGGGCGAGGAACTGCGCTTTTATCCGGGAGAGGTGGTGTCCAGGGTCCGCGGCATCCAGGTCCACTCGCAGGCGGTGAACGAGGTCGAGGCCGGCCACCGCACCGCCATCAACATGCAGGGCGTCGACACCGCCCAGGTCGAGCGCGGCATGGTGCTGGCCACCCCTGGCGCTCTCCAGGCCAACTACATGCTGGACTGCGAACTGCTGTACCTGGCCTCGAACGCCAAGGCCCTGAAACATCGCATGCGGGTGCGGATCCATGTCGGCACCGCCGAGGTCATCGGCAGGGTCTCGCTGCTTGATCGTGACGAGCTGGCGCCGGGGGCCGAGACCGGGGTGCAGCTGCTGCTCGAGGAACCGGTGGCGGTGTGGCCCGGCGACCGCTACGTCATCCGCAGCTATTCGCCGGTGACGACCATCGGTGGCGGGGCCATCCTCGGCAACCTGTCGCCGCGCAAGCGCAAGCGGCTGGGCGAGGCGGACAGGCAGTACAACCGTGAAGCCTTCAATATCCTCCGCCACGGCAGTCTCGAGGAAAAAATCCTGCTGCTGCTGCGCGAGAGCGGCAGCAAGGGGCTGACCTTCGACGACCTGGCCATCCGTTGCGGCCTGTTCGGCAAGCATTTGAAA
Organism: uncultured Desulfobulbus sp.; assembly: GCA_964475345.1. Taxonomy (GTDB): domain Bacteria; phylum Desulfobacterota; class Desulfobulbia; order Desulfobulbales; family Desulfocapsaceae; genus Desulfoprunum. The sequence continues at coordinate 5,338 of CAYYWK010000184.1, read as the reverse complement.
AAAGTTGTCGACCCACCTCTGTCGACCCGCCGGATAGTCGTCGTCGACTCCACCACCCAGCGCTACCTGGCCGCCGATATTGCCGACGGCATCCGCCAGATGCTCCTCGACAACCTCTCCGCCTACCATCGCGACAACCCGCTGCAGCTCGGCCTGTCAAAGGAGGAATTGCGCTCAGGGCTTGGCCGGAAGGTCGATCAGAAGGTTTTCGGGTTCTGCCTCAACGACCTGCTGCGCAAGGAAACGGTGGTGCAGGAGGAATCGATGGTCCGCCTGGCCACCCACCAGATCGCCCTGAAAGCCGACGAGGCCGAACTGCAGCGCGAGATCATCCAGTGGTACCATGAAAAAGGGCTGTTCACCCCGACCTTCAAGGAAACGATGGAGCGTTTCGCCGACTACCCCGAAAGCCAGGTCAAGGGGGTCATCGACCTGCAGCTGCGCGAGGGGAAGCTGGTCAAGATCAGCGAATCGCTCTACTACTCGAAGCAGACTATCGAGCAGCTCATTGCCTCCGTCGAAGACCATATCCGCAGGGAAGGGGAGATAGACGCCCCGGGCTTCAAGAATCTCACCGGCCTCACCAGGAAATTCTCCATTCCGATCCTTGAATACCTCGATCGGGTCAAACTGACGATCAGAATAGGTGACAAGCGCATTCTCCGCAGGAAGGCCTGATTCACGGCGAACCGTCGGAAGCGCTGTCGATCCGCCAGTTTATGATGAGCACCGTCCCGGTGCTGTCACCCACCCGAAAGCCATCGTCGATGGCCAGGCCCGGCAGGGCGACCACCTGCTCCTGACAGGACAAAACCAGGCAGGAATGTCGCATTGATGCGGGGATGCCGCGGTCATTGAGAAATCGGCTGATCTTTCTGCTGCCGGCGCCGCCGCAGGGACGAAACCGCTGGCCAGGGACAAAGGAGTGCAGCCGCAGCGGGAAAGTGAGCCGGTCGGCGTCGACGAAAAGGGAAAATGGCCCGATAGCCTCCCCACGTGCTTTCTCCCTGGCGATTTCCAGCACCGCCCCCACTTCCGCCACCGGGTAGGTTCCAGGCCTGGCAATTTCCATGTCCACGACCGGTTTTCTGCCGCCGCTGCCGCGAAAAGGCGATCTGCCCTGGGGGTAATGGAAAACCAGGGACTCAGCTCGTTTCAGAAACCTCAGGCCGCCGCCCAGGTGGACTTCCGCCTCTGCCGCATCGTTTTCAAGAAGAGCGAGGATCGCTTCGATCTGGCGGAATGTCGGCCGAGCCGCCATAGTCCAGCAGGCCTCTTCAACCATCCGTCGACGAATCGCCGGATGTCGGTCCCTCAACGCTGCCATCGGCAGCGTCAGGCGTTCCCCTGAAATGTGAGGCGGTTCGGGAAGGGCCTCGGCGGTCAGCTGCTCCAGCAGGTCTTCCTCAGCCCGCAGAATATCCATGGTCTGGAGGAGGGTCCGGCGGATGGAGGGGTTGTAGTGCCTCTCGAGAAAGGGCAGGAGATCAAGCCGTATCCGGTTGCGGAGAAAACGACGGTCGGAATTGGACGAGTCGACGGAGAAGGAGATCCCTCGCTCGAACAGGTAGTCTGTCAGCTGCTGCTTGCGCAGGCCAAGCAGCGGTCGGACGATCCTGCCCTGGCGGTGACGCATGCCGGAGAGGCCCTTTCTGCCGGAGCCGCGGATCATCCGCAGCAGGAACTCCTCGACCTGGTCGTCGGCGGTGTGGGCGACGGCAATGACCTCCGCGCCGAATTCGCAGCGGATCTCCTCGAGGGCCTGATAACGGAGGGTGCGGGCGGCGTCCTCGAGGGACAGCCCGAGCGCTTCTGCATGCCCCCGGACGGCGACGGTCCTGCTGGAGAAGCGGACCCCGCAGGCCAGGGCCAGCTGCTGCACAGCCTGTCTTTCCGCACCTGTTTCCGCTGGACGGAGACCGTGATCGATATAGGCGGCAATGCAGTCGAGGTCAAGGCCTGATTCGGCCAAGAGCAGCAGCAGGGCCATCGAATCAGGGCCGCCTGAGACACCGGCAACCACCCGCTGATGCCGTCTGAAGATCTTGTTGCCAATGATGACTTGTGTTACAGTGCGGCCTGGCATGCTGTCTTTCCGGGGGGAAAACGTTGGCGGCTGATTTCTGTCAGATCGATTCTGGGGGAGAGATTACCACACCGCCGTTGCTGTGCAAAGCTGCTGCTGCCCACGCAGCGCCATGGAGTGCCCCCGTGAAAACGCTTATTGTCGAAGACGAATATATCAGCAGGATACTCCTGCTTGAAGTCCTTTCGCCGCTGGGAACATGTGATGTCGCAACGACAGGATCGGAGGCCATCGATCTCATCAAGAAAGCGTTCGCCGCCGGTTCCTGCTACGAACTGATCTGCCTGGATATCATGATCCCCGAACCCGATGGACAGCAGGTGCTGAAGACCGTCCGCGATATTGAGGCAGAGAGGGAAATTAACGGCAAACGATCCGCCCGGGTGATCATGACCACCGGACTTGACGATTCCCGCAGCATTCTCGAAGCATTCACCATCGGCAAATGCGATGCCTACCTGACGAAACCGATCGACGGCGAAAAGCTGCGGGCCCAGCTTCGGCACATGCAGCTGATCGGAAAATCCGGCGCGGGCCGGGCCGGTTGATCGAATGGAGGAGCAGCCCATGTCCGCACAGCAGCTTGTCGCGCAGATCCGCACGCATCTCGGTGAGCAGTTCGGGTTGACGACCGACCAGGTTCAGGAAATGCTGCCGAGCTTCATCACTACCCTGGCGACCCACATGGACACGCTCGAGCGCAGTCTCGGAGCAGGCGATCCGCTGGTCATCGGCAGGGCCGGCCATACCATCAAAGGGGCGCTTCTCAACCTCGGCCTTGCCGAATATGCCGAACTGGCCTTCTGCATCGAGGAACAAGGCAAGGCCGGTGATGCCGCCACCGATTATCCCGCCCTGGTGGCCAGGCTCAGGCTCCTGATCCAGCCCCTGTTCGACTAGCCGGGTTCTTCCCCAACCAATTGTTCATTTCTCTTCCTGCCAGAGACGCCGACGCAGTCGAGCGGGCCGGCTGCACCACTGCGCCGTTCACCTTTTCTGGAGAAGATCCAGAAGCCTGACATGGATATTGTCGAAGCCGCCGTTTGAAAGGATGGCGACCACGTCCCCGGCGACGAGCGTGTTCCCGAGATGCTCGAGCAGGCTGTCGGTATCCGGGAAGGCATGGACGTCCTCCATCCCGTTGCCGCGCAGGTCGGCTGCCAGCTGGGCCGAGGAGAACAGCTCTTCGGCGGGAACACCCGGCAGGGGCAGCGGTTCGCGCAGCAGCACCATGTCGGCGGCGAAGAAGGCTTTGGCATAGTCCTGCTGAAAGACTGCCCGGCGCGACGAGTTTGTCCGCGGCTCGAACACCGCCACCAGGCGGCATGCCGGATAGGCCGCCTGCAGGGCGGCGAGGGTCTCGCGCACAGCCGTCGGGTGATGGGCGAAATCGTCGATGACGGTGACCCCGGAGGCGATTCCCCTGACCTCCTGACGCCGTTTCACCCCGCCAAAATTCGCCAGGCCATCTGCGATGCGCCGCCAGTCGATACCGAGATGGTCGAGGACGGCGGTGACGGCGAGGGCGTTGAGACAGTTGTGGCGGCCCGGCAGGCGGACGCTCAGCTCATGCCAGGGGCTGCTGTTACGGATGACGGAGAAAGACGTCAAGCCCCCTTCGCAGCGGACGTCGGCAAGCGACCAGGCCAGATCCCGGGACAGGCCGTAACCCTGCACAGGGCAGCGGGCCTCCCTGGCGATCTCGGCGACATTGGGGTCGTCGAGACAGGCCACCAGCAGGCCGTCTTCCGGAAGCAGGCGGACGAAGGCGCGGAAGGTCGTCAGGATAGCCTCGAGATCGGCAAAGATATCGGCATGATCGAACTCGATGGAGGTGAGGATGGCGATCTTCGGCTGATAGTGCAGAAATTTGGATCCCTTGTCGAAAAAAGCGGTGTCGTATTCGTCGCCTTCGGCAACAAAATGCTCTCCCTCGCCGATCCGGAAATTGCCATCGAACTCGCGGACAATGCCGCCGATCATGAAGGAGGGGTCGAGCCCGGCGCGGTGCAGGGCGGAGGCCAGCAGCGACGAGGTGGTGGTCTTGCCGTGAGTGCCTGCCACCACCAGCGAGGTGCGGCTGCCGATAAAGAAATGTGCTAGGGCCTGGGGCAGTGAGAGGTAGGGGATCTTCGCCTCGGCGAGCGCGACAGCCTCCGGGTTGATCCGGGTGATGACGTTGCCGACGATCACCAGGTCAGGGCGGGGGACAAGGTTCTCCGGCGCGTAGCCGTTGCAGACCTTGATCCCGAGACTGGCGAGGAAATCCGACATCGGCGGATACACCTGCCGGTCGCTGCCGGTGATGCGGTAGCCGGACTGCTGTAGCATGCCGGCCAGCGCCGCCATCGCCGTGCCGCAGATGCCCATCAGGTGGACATGCCCTATGATTTCCGGGGCGCGGTTGAGCTGCGGGTCAATCATGCCGTGTCCTTGTCGAGACTGGCCTTGATGGCGTTATGGATGTCCCTGAAGGCGTCGGGAAATGTCGCCGGCGTGATACGGCCGACTTCGATGAACTTGACCGCTATCTCCTTGCTCAGCTTGAGCAGGGTTTCCTCCGAGACTGCTGCGCCGGCGGGGTCCTTCTTGCTGGTGTCGTCGTTTGCCATGGCCGGATTCCGTTTTGTTTGCTGGGATATGCGTCCCTGCCGCGGGGAAGAAGGCCAATTCGTCACGGGCGGCAGAGACGCTTTTCGTGGGGGATAATCGGGTCGGCCATCCCCGTGCCCTTTCTATTACGGCAAATCGATGATTTTTGCGAGGATTTGTTGGCAGGCCGAAGCCTGTCGCACCCTCACCTGCAAGCGGTCCAGGGTTTCCCGCAGCTGTTGACCCAGGTCAAGGACAGCGCCGGGGATCATGGTTAGAGTTACAGGAGAGGAGGCGGAAACGGCGATCACGACGATCGCCGGAGACTGCCTGCAGAAACACACCAGCATAGGAGCTCAGCCATGAAGGTCATCAGCCTGGACACGACGCGCGAGTTTTCGGAAGGCGGGATGAAGCGGTTCTTTCTCGTCGAGGACTCACCCTTTTTCAAGATCATCAACTTCAATCTCGCCGCCGGGGCCACCTTCCCGGTGCACAGCCACGATCTCGACGGCCAGCTGTCAATCCTGGTCATCGAAGGTGACGGCTTCTTCCTCGGCGCCGATGGAGCGGAAATCGCCGCCAACGCCGGTGACATGCTGATTTCCGAGATCAGGGAGCCGCATGGCGTCAGGGCGAACAGCGCGATGCGGATTGTCG
>CAYYWK010000183.1:0-6279 GCA_964475345.1 uncultured Desulfobulbus sp. | reverse complement strand
CATCGGCGAGCTGCTTCTTCGTTGCGCAGCCCGAAAACGCGAAGACCATGCCGACCACCATCACTGCTCCTACGACCTTTGCACATACAGATTTTGTTGCCATAATCTTCCCCTTTCCTATTCTGGAGGCCCACCGGTCATTCATCCCTGTAATCATTCAGAATGACGATCAAGCCAATTATGAATTGTGCTTTAATTGTATGATTCACCGGAGGAAAAATTCAATGAGTAATTTTTATATATCCATTGGATATATAAAATATCCATTAAAAATCTAAGCTCATGTTTTAAAATGAATTTACAATGGAGTTCCGCTCCATCTCTCAGGGCAGCATGGGTCGGCAACCGGGCATCATACTTCTGAAAATGAGCCCCCCCCCTTGTGAGGGGTGAGCGCCAATGGAAGCGCCACGGATTTGCCGCTCCGCTCTCTCCTACCGTAACGGCTTAAGCTCCACCCGGCGGTTGTTGGCCTTGCCCGCCTCGGTGGCGTTGCTGTCGACCGGCCTGGCTTCCCCATAGCCGACGGCGGTCAGTCGCGAGGCCGCGATGCCCTTGCCGACCAGGTACTCCATGACAGTCCGGGCCCGCCTCTGCGACAGATCCATGTTGTGCGCCTCCGAAGCGGTGCTGTCGGTATGCCCCTGGATCTCGACGGCAAGATCCGGGTTGTCGTTGAGGATTTTGACGATGGTTTCCAGGGTGGGGTAGGAACTGGGCAGCAGGTCGGCCTTGTCGCTCTCGAAATTGACGTCCCGGAAGATCCAGCTCTCGGCCTTCTCCAACAGCACATCAGCCACGAAACCGGCCATTTTTGCTCCGGTATCGACGTTTTCCGCGGCGATGGCCGTGCCGCAGCCGGTAACCGCGCTGATATCGGCAAGCAGCTGCCGTCCCGCTCCATCGTCGCCGATCAGGACGGTATGGATGCACAGCCGCTGCTGGTACTGCTTGCCCAAGGCCCTTGCCGATTTCAGGACGGCCTTGTCCATGTCCTTGCCGTCGCTGACCACGACCATCGCGATTCTCCCCCGGGCATCCTTGAGATCCGCTTCCGCCGCGGCAAAGGATTTTTCCATCGGGCTGGGGCCGCCTGCGGGAACGATCCCTGCAAGGGCTGCGGCAACGCCTTCGCGGGAGTACTCCCTGAGGCCATAGACCGGCAAGGTGGCCTCGTAGGAATAGGCGAGCGAATGCCCGAAACTGCGCAGGGCGACCTTGTACGGCAGCTCGGGCATGGTCTGGTTGAAATTGGCGATCACCGCGCGACCGATGGTGAATTTCTCAGGCCCATAATACAATTCGGTCATCGATGACGATGCATCGAGGATAAACACCAGGTTGTCCGCCTTCTGCCGCCACATCTCCTTGACCAGCGGCTGCACCTGGAACGGCGGTGGCTCCTGCGCCACGTACTGCCGTCCGCAACCGCTGAGCGCGAGCAGCATTGCCAGCAGCGCCGGCAGCATATGTACTCTCTTCATCTGCAAATTTCCTCCCTGATTGATGTCAGTGCACTCACAAACCCTTTTCCCGTTCTCACGCGACGATCCTGGCGCCAGGTCGGAAACAGCCTCCGACCGCACGCTCATGGTCCGGCAATCATCGCCCGGCCGTCGTCTGGGACAAGGTAATGCATTTTTGGATGATCGCATGAAAAAAACCGACCGTCTCACCAGAAATCTCTTTCAAGCCGCATTTACCGCCATCCCATGCTATACTGCAGTGTACTCAGGCTGCGCGGTTCTCAGGCAGGACGCTTTCGCCACTATCGCCCCGAGGCGTGCTGCGCGATGTTGAACTACGGAGGAACAGATGGGACAAACCTTCATCCTGGTCTTTGCCCCGGCATGGCTGTGCGCCGTTGTCTTCCTTTTCCTGCGCCCCCGCTTCACCCGCCTGCTGGAGGAGCGGCACCCCGACATCTATGCCGTCCTGGGCTGCCCTCCCGTCGGCTTCCAAAGCCGTTACACCCCGGCGGAAAACGCGGCCATCTTCGCTGAAATCGGCTATCTTCTGAAAGGCGGCTTCAAAACCATAGAAGATCCAGAACTGAACAGGCTCGGCCATGTCCTGAGGATCGCTCTCGCAGCCGGCCTGGTCCTGATGGCCGGCCTCGCCGGCCTGGTGATCCACGATATCGCCATCAGCCGGAGCTGCTGAACGGATGGCCGGCCACTGCCCAGCGACGCTGGTTGAAACAGCCGTGAAAAACTCTGCCCGAAGAAAACCATTATGCTCTCAATGATGAACGACCTGCTGCGCTCGAAAAACACCTGCGTGCTTGCCACCTGTACCGCCGACATCCCGCACTGCTCGCTGATGGCCTACACCGTGTCCGACGACTGCCGCGAAATCCTGATGGCCACCCACACCGGCACGAGGAAGTTCAGGAATATCCGCGGCAATTCCGCGGTCAGCCTGCTGGTGGACGCCCGCGGGGAAGCCCCCCGCAGCGATACCTGGGCCCTTACCGTCGAAGGCCGCTGCCGCTGGGGCACGGACGACGAACGGGTGCGCGACGCCAGGACCCGCCTGCTGGCCGCCCATCCCCATCTCGAGAGCTTCCTCGCCCACCCGGAGGCGGTGATCCTGATGGTCAGGATCTCCTCCTTCCTGCTGCTCAAGGGGCTGACCGACGCAACCTTCTGCCTGGTCGAACCCTGAAACGGCTCTGGGCCCCGCCCGTTTTTCCGGCCGGATCCGGCAGGCTGATCAGCCCTCCGCAGCGGCCGAACGGTGCAGGTCCTCCTCTCCGCCCCCCAACAGCGGCAGTTCCTTTTCCAGTTGGAAGTAGACGACAAAGAGCTGTTCGCTGTCGCCCGGTTTCGGCGGTCGCCGCCTGAAGCGGTCGATCAGCTCAGGGTCCGTATCCTCGCGGATTTTCTTCAGGAACAAGCGCCGTCCCCGGCTTCGCCCCCCTTCCTCGATGAACAGGAAATGGGCGTGTGGGTTGGACTGCAGGTTGTGGTGGGTCAGCCTCTCGCGCATGATGAAGACGATGCTGCCATCGTCGAGGAAATGCGGACGGGAATAGACCGCCGCGTCGACCTTGCCGGATGTGTCGGCGGTGGCCAGTATACCAGTGCCCGCCGTCGTATCGAAATATGTCTTCAGTGTCATCTCTGTTCCTCCTGTGGTTGGTCAAGGATGCTGCCTACCGGACACTATAGTGACGATCTGGCAATCGCCAAGCCGGAGATGCCGCCCGGCCGGTCTTCCCCGGCCGGCAGCGATGGCCGCTGCCGGAGAAAACAGGCTGCGGCCGTTTGACAACGGTGCTTCCATGCACACTGTTGAACACATGGTGACCGGCAAGCAGCTGCCAGCAGGTACGGACGAGAGGAAGAAACGATGCATTTCTGCAACCAGTGCGGTGGTACGCTCAAGGTACGGATCCCCGCAGGCGACGACCGCCTTCGCCACGTCTGCGACCGCTGCGGGACCATCCACTACCAGAACCCGAAGCTGGTAGCCGGCGCCATCATCGAAGAGGATGGCAGGCTGCTGCTCTGCCGACGGGCCATCGAACCGCGCTACGGTTTCTGGACCATTCCCGCCGGCTACATGGAAAACGGCGAGACGGTGGCGGAGTGCGCGCGCCGGGAAGCCCGCGAGGAGGCGGGGGCCAGTCTTGCCGAAATGGCTCCATACGCCATGCTGGACCTGCCGTTCATCGACCAGGTGTATTTCATTTTCCGGGCCGGCCTGGCCACCCCCGACGTGGCGCCGGGAACGGAAAGCCTGGACGTTCGCTTCTTCTCCCCGGCGGAGATCCCCTGGCCCGAGCTGTCGTTTGCGGTGGTCCGGCAGGTCCTGCGCTGCTACTGCGACGACCTGGCCGGCGGAACCTTCCCGTTCCGCAATCTCGAGGTGCCTCAAACAGAGGCACAGGAGCGGGAATGGCAGTGCGGCGGGGAGCAACCCGCAGATTCCAGGGATGATTGCAACTGCAGGAACAGGAGGGAAACAATGGGCTCAATCTACGACTTTGCGGTCACGACCATCGACGGACGGCAGACCACGCTGACGGAGTACCGTGGCAAGGTACTCCTGGTCGTCAACGTCGCCAGCAGATGCGGCTTCACCTCCCAGTACGAGGGACTGGAACAGCTCTACAGCCGGCTCGGGGACCAGGGACTGGTGGTCCTCGGCTTTCCCTGCAACCAGTTCGGCAGCCAGGAACCGGGAACGGAGGCCGAGATCATGGAATTCTGCCGCCTCAATTACGGCGTCAGCTTCCCGATGTTCGCAAAAATCGCCGTCAACGGCCCCGAAGCCCACCCCCTCTATACCTTTCTGAAGAGCGAGCGACCGGGAATCCTCGGCAGTGTGGCGATAAAATGGAATTTCACGAAGTTCCTGGTGGACCGCGACGGTCAGGTCACCGCCCGTTTCCCCCCGACCACCACCCCGGAATCCCTGGAGAAGGAAATCCGCCGCCTGCTCTGACTGCTGACTTTCCCCTGAAAAATCGAAAACAGCTTCCTAAAAGCAACAGGAATTCTTGTCGTTTCCATTCAGGAATGATAGTCTTTTCCTGTTACTATCTGCCGACATGGAGTGTCCTGCCGGCAGAAACAGTAGTGGCACCGGCCCCGGCATGAGAACTGGTCCCCTTCCAGGAGGGAGCAGGATGACAGAGACGGCTTTGACGTGCATGGTAAACGGCATCCGTCTGGCCTATCATGCCGCAGGATCCGGCAATGTGGTCCTCCTCGTCCACGGAATCACCACATACTCGTTTATCTGGCGACGAATCGTCCCCCTGCTGACCGATCACTACAGGGTAATCAGCATCGATCTGCTCGGCTGCGGCGACTCTGAAAAACCCCTCGACATCCCCTACTCCTTGCCCCGTCACGCCGAACTGCTGCGAGACTTCCTCCGCGAACAGGACATCGGCCCCATACATCTGGTCGGTCACGATATCGGCGGCGGGATAAGCCAGGTCTTTGCCGTCAATTACCCTGAAATGCTGATCGATATCGCCATGGTCAATTCGGTCGGCCACGATTTCTGGCCGGTACAGCCGATCATTGCGATGCGTACCCCGATCATCCGCCAACTGGCGATGGCAACCCTCGATATCGGGGCCTTCCGGCTGGTGATACGACGGGGACTCTATCACAAGGCCCGGCTTGACGATACGCTGATGAACCTGTTCTGGAGACCGATGCGGACCAGGGAGGGCCGCCGGGCTTTTCTTCATTTCGCCGACTGCCTCAACAATCGCCATCTGGTCGAGATCGAACCCCGGCTGCGGCGCCTTACACTGCCGACACTTATTGTCAGAGGTGACGCCGATGTCTATCTGAGCAGCGCCATCGCCGAAAAACTCCATAGGGATATTCCGAGCAGCAGGCTGGTGCATATCCCCACCGGAGGCCATTTCATTCAGGAGGACGAACCGGAGATGGTCGTCGATTCGCTTCTCCGCTTCTTCCGGAGGGAAGATGGCTGATTCCGGCAGCGAAATCGAAAGGCTGCGTGCGACCATCGTCGTCCTTGAGGAGGAAAATGCCCAACTCTCCGAGCGGGCCGAGGACGCCATGCTGCTCGGCGTGGTAGCGGAGGCGCTTCAGGGACTCGAAGAGCCCCATGAGATCCTCGCCCATACCCTCGAACGCATCTCCATCCTCAAGGATCTGCCCTTCCTCACCTGCGGCAGACGCAACGGCAACCAGGTTGAAGAAATCGCTTCATACGCAGGGTTCACCGACGAACGTGGGGCAGGCTATCCTCTCCTCCTGTCGCCTGAGCTAACAGAAAAACTCAGCGAAGGGCCCTTTCTCTGCCAGGATCCGGGGCAGCTCGGTTCCACGTTCGCCGATGGCCGATTCACACCCACGTCCATCCTGATTATCCCGTTCAACTGTCACCTGATCGCCGACGGCCTCTTCCTGTTCTTTGCCCGCAATGACAGTGGAGAACGGCTGGCGGCCATCAGTTTTCTCCTCGACCAGGTCGTCAGGATGGTCATCAGCCGCCTGGACAACCTGTTCCTGTCCAGGGAACTCACCACCTTAAATGATACGCTGCAGGAAAAATACCGACGAAAAACCATGGACCTGATCCATGCCAACAAACTGCTGCTGGAAGCTCATACCCGTTTCACCGCCGTTCTTGATGGAATCGATTCACCGATCCATGTCATCAATATGACAAACTATGAAATCATTTTCGTCAACAGCAGTTCAAAAGAGGTATTCCCGAAAGCCCTCGAAGGAAGCCGGTGCTATCGGACCATGCACGGCGAGCAGGCCCCGTGCGCCCAGT
>CAYYWK010000182.1:0-6302 GCA_964475345.1 uncultured Desulfobulbus sp. | reverse complement strand
GACGAACTCCTCGACCAGTTCGTCATACTCCTCGCCTCTGATCCGCGGGTGCTTGCAGCCGATATACATCGGATCCCTGAGCAGCACCTCGTTGTCGGTGCCCACGTCGATCGTCACCGGCAGGCTCAGTGAGGGCTGGATACCACCGCAGGCGGTATAGAGGGCGAGTTTGCCCACCGGAATACCCATGCCGTCTGCCCCGAGGTCGCCAAGCCCGAGGATCCGCTCGCCGTCGGTGACGACAATGATGCGGATGTCCTTGCGATGCCAGTTGCCAAGCACCTCCGCCACCCGGCCCCTGTCGCGCATGGTGATGTAGATTCCCCGCGGCCGCCTGAAAATATGGCCGTACTGCAGACAGGCGAGACCGACTGTCGGCGTGTAGACGATGGGCATCAGGTCTTCGATATTGTCGAGCAGCACCCGGTAGAACAGGGTCTTGTTGCGGTCTTGGAGGCTGGTGAGGAAGATGTAGCGCTCGATCTCCGTCGGCTTCTTGCGCAGGTTCCACAGCACCCGCTCCACCTGCTCATCGATGGAATGGACCCGCGGCGGCAGCAGGCCCCGCAGCCCCAAGACCTCCCGCTCCTCCTCGGTGAAGGCGGTGCCCTTATTGAAGGCGGGGTCCCGCAGCAGGTCAAAGCCGGTCGGGAAACTGCTCAGGCGATTCTTCTCCCGCAGTTTCCTGGCGGCCTCAGTGCTGCCGCTCTTCTTCAGCATGGACTGCAGGTTGATGTTCCCCAGAAATTTGGACAAGGTCGCATCGTCGACGAGATCCTTGTCAAAGCGGATGACCATCTGGTCGTTTTCATAGACTACCTTGTACATATCATATGGCTCCTCGTGTTGTTGAAAAGCGTGCGCACCCTCCGCGGGAATCCTTCCGAAAGCCCCTGGAGAACAGATCGACCTGTCTCGCAGGATGGCTAACGAACCTACATCCCCGGCATGACCATTGCAATCCAGTTCTGACGCCTTACCGAGGGATAGCCCTGCAGGCGAGTGGCACCAGATATTTTTTTACAGTTATATTAATAGATTATCTTAATAAGCTGGAATTATCCGGAATGATCAATAATACAGATAACAGAGTTGAAAGCAACTGCACGAGCGGGCGGTCCGGGCGAACCGTGTTTGCCGGCAACCCCAGGCAGGCGCCGCAGCGATTGGGCAGAACTGCCTGTCGTGCATCACCGGGGCAGGCCGCACGCCGCGATAACACCTGTTCGTGTCTTGGAATATGCACCTTGACTGGAGCAATGAGCATGCATAGATAGGAGAAGAACAGGGGAGGCTCGGGCAGGAACGCTTTGCCCCGCCAACTGAGACGACATACAGCAAATTTCCGCAGGAGAAGACCATGCAGGGAAAACACACACATACCCACGATCACGATCATCAGCACAGCCATGAGCACGATCATCCCCATGAACACGGCGGAACGCAGCACGGCCATCCGCACACCCATGTCCACAGCCATGACCATTCCCATGAACATGCGCATGACCACCAGCACGACCAAGGACACGGGCACGACCACGGCCACCAGGGACACGACAATGAGGCGCACGGCCACAGCCACCCCGGTCACGAACAAGAGCCGCACGATCACGCTCACTGAGCGAACCGGACAGGCCCAAAGACCAGTCACCCAGCCGTTTTCCCCCGGCTATCAGCCGGGGGTTGCCGTCGTTGCAGGAACCCCTCCAGCACAAGTCTCATTTTGAGCAGCAGACGGTGGAAATATGTCGCCAGACCACGGGAAACGAAGGTGCTATCACCCGCTGCGCCATCAGGACGGAACAGCAGGTCGAGGATGTGCACTGTCGGGGCAACCCGCCCCAGGTAACCCGCACACCCGGCGCAGTAGGTGACGAGCCGCCTTCCGCCGGCTTCTTTTACCCGTTTCTCCGCCCATCCCTCACTCAACGCGAAATCGACGCAGCCCACTGAGCCACCCTCGCCGCAGCAGAGGGTGGTATTTTTCCGGTGCGGCATTTCGACGTGCGAATACCCCACGTCTGTCAACAGTCCCCGCACGGCAGCTTGCGCCTGCCAGTGATCACGCATCGGGCAGGGATCGTGCACGGACACCTCGAGGCCGCAGGCGGCGGCCGGGGCCGTGAGGCCCTGCTCGTGCAGGATCTCGTAGACAGTCCGCACCGAAAGTCCGTCTCCATACTGACCGAACATTCGGGTACAGTTGGGGCAGGCGGTCAGCACCGTCTGGACTCCCCCGGCGGCAAGCCGGGACAGCACCTCACCGAAAGCCTGCCGGAAATGAGCCGTTCGCCCGAGATCATGGGAGGGTTTGGCGCAGCAGGCGAGAACCATCCCGAGAGAGGGGATGCCTTTTCGGAGCTGGCGAAACACTCTCCAGGTGACCGCGGCGCGCGTTCCCGGCAGAGTGCACCCCGGGAAAAAGACCGTGTCGCAGCCATCGGGCAGTCCGTACCAGGAGAAAAGGCGCGACCGTCCCACCGCCTCGTACCCGAGAATTGAGCGATAGGGCCCGGAGTCAAAAGTCCCGCAATCGACATGGTGACGACGGATTTCCATAAACAGCATGCAGGGGTCGAGTCCTTCCGGGCAGACGGCCCTGCAAAGGCCGCACTGGCTGCATTGATAAGCGATCAGCCGCCACTGGGGATCGGCGGAATCACATGCTGCCGCAATCGCTTTCGGAGTGCCGTGCCGGGACAGAAAGCCGCAATTCCGCACGCAGGCCCCGCATTCACTGCAGCGGCCCAGGATTTCCGCGGACAGGGAACCGGTTGATATCGGAAAATTCAAGTGGGCATCGGACGCCCTGTTCTCAGGGCGCTCTCGGAGGAAAATGCCCACCGCAGGGACAGATCGGCAGCCCTGCGGTGGTGACTGTCATTATTTGATGGAATCAGCTGGGTAGCCGGCACCCTTCCAGGCAAAAATACCGCCGGGATGACGAAAGACATTGGCGTAACCAAGCTTTTTCGCCCACCTCGCACCATTGGGGCTGCGGGTGCATTTGACGAAACCGCAGTAGAAAACGATCGTCCGGTTCAGGTCCGGTCCGAGCAGGGCCTTGAAATCCTCGACGCTCTTGCCGTCGGTCTCCTTGGCATCCCATTCCTTCATGTCCGGGATCGGAAAAAGGAACTGTTTCGCGCCGGGGATATGGTTTTTCTTGTAGGAATCCTCGTAGGGCATGGTGTCGATGATCAAGACATCCTTGCCGGAATCGATCATCCCCTTCAATTCATCGGTGGTGACGATCCCGTAGCCGCCCTGCTGGACCTCGCGAAGCAGCTTGACCGCCCCCTGCTCCTTCTCCACTTCCTCCTTGAACTTGTCCGTGCCGAAAGCGAAAGCGGAAGAGCCCAGGCAGAGGACAAACAGTCCGGTCATGACAACCTGCAACACACTTTTTTTCTTCATTTCACACATCTCCTATCATGACGATTGGTTTCCGACGCTGCCGCCCCTCATCCGGAAGCGGCCGCGACTCCAGTAAACGAACAGCACCGCCGCCATCATCACCGCATCGCGGGCCAGGGCGGCCTTGAGTCCCTTGTATGCCTGCTCCGGGTCTTCCGGGCCGAAACAGCCGCAGTCAATGTCCAGTCCGAGACTGATCCCGTACAGCAGGACGGCAATGAACACCACCAGCATCGCGGCGATGGCCGCAAGACTGCCACGCAAGGCAAAGAGGAGCCCGATTCCGGCAAGCAGCTCAACGGCGGGCAGGGCAAGTGCAACAGGGAAAACCAGCGGATCGGGCAGCAGGCCGAATCCGGAGATGATTTCGGCGAACCGTGACGGATCGACGAGCTTGACCGTCCCTGAATAGACGAATATCCCGGCGAGTATCCAGCGCACGGCTCGTTCCAATACCGGGACCGCACGATTATGGATGGTGGGTAACTTTCTGTTTGCTCTTTCTGCCATCACTTCCGCCTCAACCAGCACTTGTCTTCCAATGTGCTGCAACAAACGGCCAGCGCAGCCCATTTGACCCAAGGACAGGCCTGGTGTCAAATCGTTAGATCCGATCAATGGACGGAGATTGATATGCCAAGCATGTCGATATCCATTTCAGACCCACACGCCGGCAGCGACAGCCCTTGAGCAACCAGGGTCATGTTCCCTTTGCTGCCGACCGACCGTGCTCAGTGCCATTTCGCTGCGGTCTGGCTGATGCCGGATGGTGCTGCCCCAGTCGTTTTTTCTATTGCATCTTTACCGGGCATTTTCTAGGGTTCGTGTTTCCGGCTCGCGCAGCAGGCCGGCTTCCAACAGACGCCGGTCGACGGCGGCAACACACACGAACGACACTGTTCAGGGGAGGAAACATGAAAACGTTTTTGACAGCACTGGTTTCGGCAGGCTTGCTGGCCGCAACGCTTGCGGTCGCAGCCGAACCGGTGAAGGTAGGGATGGTCACCACACTTTCCACCAAGGCCGGCTATCTCGGCGAAGAGATCCGTGACGGCTTCAAGCTCGCCATCGACCAGGAAAAGGGCACTCTGGGCGGCATCCCGGTGGAACTGATCGTCGAGGACGACGAGGCCAAACCGGAAAAGGGCAAGCAACTCGCCGACAGGCTGGTGAAAAAGGACGGGGTCAAGCTCATGACCGGCATTGTCTTCTCGAACGTGGCGATGGCGGTGGTGCCGAAAGTGGTCAGGGAGGGAGTGATCTACCTCAGCGCCAACGCCGCCCCCTCGCAACTGGCCGGCAAGGGCTGCCATCCCAACTATTTCAGCGTCTCCTACCAGAACGACAACCCTGACGAGGTGGTCGGCCAGTACGTCACCGAGGCCGGGCACAAGAATGTCTACCTGCTGGCTCCGAACTACCCCGCCGGCAAGGATCACCTCGCAGGCTTCAAACGCTACTACAAGGGCGAGATCGCCGCCGAGGTCTACACCAAGCTCGACCAGGCCGACTACGCAGCCGAGATCGCCGCCATCCGAGCAGCCAAACCGGAGGCGGTCTTTTTCTTCCTGCCCGGCGGGATGGGCATCAACTTTCTCAAACAGTATGCCCAGGCCGGCCTGATCGGCAGCATCCCCCTCTACGGCCCGGCCTTCTCCTTCGACGAGCGGATTCTCAAGGCCGTCGGCAGCGCCGCCCTCGGCGTCAAGAACGGCTCA
This sequence comes from uncultured Desulfobulbus sp., assembly GCA_964475345.1. GTDB lineage: Bacteria > Desulfobacterota > Desulfobulbia > Desulfobulbales > Desulfocapsaceae > Desulfoprunum. The sequence continues at coordinate 1,167 of CAYYWK010000182.1, read as the reverse complement.
CACTGGACCCACGACCTCGACAACCCGGCCAACCGCCAGTTCGTCGAGGCCTTCCGCGCAGCCTATGGCCGGACTCCGACGCTGTACGCCAGCCAGGGTTACGACACCGCGAGGCTGCTCGGCAGCGCACTGAAAGCGGTGAACGGCGACCTCGGCAAGATGGACGAACTGAAGGCCGCCCTGAAAAAGGCCGACTTCGAGTCGACCCGGGGCAGCTTCGCCTTCGGTGTCAACCAGCATCCGATCCACGACATGTACATCCGCGAGGTCATCAAGACCCCGGAGGGCGAGTTCACCAACAAAACCGTCAAGAAGGTCTTCAGCAACCACGTCGACGCCTTCGCCGGCGAATGCCGGATGTAGGCTGATTCTGCGTTCGGGCCGGTTGCTACCGCCGGCCCGTCGCAGTCGCCCCCTGCCATGCTTCTCGTCATCGAACAACTCCTCAACGGGCTGCAGCTCGGCATCACCCTGTTCCTGATGTCTGCCGGGCTGACGCTCGTTTTCGGCATCATGCAGGTGATCAACCTCGCCCACGGCTCCTTCTACATGATCGGGGCCTATGTCGGGGCAACTGTTGCCGCCCGCAGCGGCTCCTTCCTGCTCGGCATCGCCGCCGCCCTCGCAGCCGCTGCCGTCGCCGGCATGGTTGTCGAGATCATCGTCCTCCGCCGCCTCTACCGCCGTGAGCACCTCGACCAGGTGCTGGCCACCTTCGGCCTGATTCTCTTCTTCAACGAACTGACCCGGATCGTCTGGGGAAGGCAGCCGCTGATGATGGATGTCCCGGCCTGGCTTGGCGGCAGCGTCGAACTGCTGCCCGGCCTGCCTTATCCTGTATACCGGCTGGCGGTGATCGTCGTCGGCATCGCCGTCGCCCTCGGGCTCTGGCTGCTTTTCGCCCGCACCCGGCTCGGCATGCAGATCCGGGCCGGCGCCGCCAACCGCGAGATGATCGCCGCCCTGGGCGTCAACATCCGTCTGCTCTACACCCTGGTCTTCGGGCTCGGCACACTGCTTGCCGGTCTTGCCGGGGTCATGGCCGGACCGATCCTCGCCGTCGAGGCGGGGATGGGCGAGAGCATCCTGATCCTGACCTTCGTCGTCATCGTCATCGCCGTCGCCCTCGGGCTCTGGCTGCTTTTCGCCCGCACCCGGCTCGGCATG
>CAYYWK010000181.1:0-6342 GCA_964475345.1 uncultured Desulfobulbus sp. | reverse complement strand
CCTCGATTACCCCGTAACCGGTGGTCCTCGATCCGGGGTCGATGCCGAGAATCCGCTCCATTACCGGCAACCCGTCACCGGCATGGCAATGCCGCCTGAAAGGTCGCAATTCGCACCGGCCGGCCTCAGGATATCTGCTCCATCAGGTCGTCATCAATGTCGAAATTGGCATTGACATTCTGGACATCATCGTGGTCTTCGAGATTTTCCAGCAGTTTCATCAGGCTGCGGGCATTTTTCTCGTCGCTGACTTCCACTGTGTTTTTGGGAATCCTGGTTATCGACGACTCCAGAAACTTCACACCCGCCTCTTCCAGCGTCGTCCGGACCGCATCAAAATCCTCCGGCGCAGTGAGGATCTGATATTCGGTCTCCTCTTCGACCACATCCTCGGCCCCGGCCTCCAGGGCCAGATCCATCAGCTTGTCCTCGGGCATCAGCGACTTGTCGACCTGGAGCAGGCCCTTCTTGTCGAACATCCACGACACGCAGCCGAACTCGCCGAGATTGCCGCCACTCTTGGCAAAATAATGCCGGATATCGGCCACCGTGCGGTTACGGTTGTCGGTCATGCAGTCCACCAGCACGGCGACACCGCCAGGACCGTAGCCCTCGTAGAGAATCTCCTCGTAGACCTCGCCTGCAATCTCACCGGTCCCCTTCTTGATCGCCCTGGCGATGTTCTCCTTGGGCATGTTTTCCGTCTTGGCGGTATTGATCGCCGCCCGCAGACGGGGATTGCCTTCGGGATCCCCGCCGCCGCTGCGCGCCGCCACGGTGATCTCCTTGATCAGCCGGGTGAAGATCTTGCCCCGCTTGGCGTCAATCGCCCCTTTCTTCCTCTTGATCGTTGACCATTTCGAATGACCTGACATACACTCCCTACCTGTTGATCGATATCCTCTAACCGGGGTCACCCCTCAGTCGCTCTCGCTTGTTCCTTCTCCGGCCGGCTGCTGCGGCCCGGCGGCACCGTCAGCCCTCTCCGGCTTCCGGTATTCCATCGCCAGCACGAAGACCTCGCGGCTCTCAACCCGGGAACTCTTCGGTTTGAGCACCTTGACCATGGCAAACTGCTCTTTGACCTCCGCTACGAAGGCCGGAAAATCCTCACCCTGGAAAACCTTGCAGATGTAATGCCCACGGTCGAGCAGCAGCGTCTCGGCCAGGGCCAGGGTCCTGCGCACAAGGTTGATCGACTGCTGGGCATCTGCCCAGCGGTTGCCCGTAGTTTTCGGCGCCAGATCGGAGATCAGCACCTTGAAGGCCGGCCTGATCCGGCGGACCAGCGGGATCAGTTCCGGTTCGGTGATGTCCTGGCAGAGCCAGTGGATCGGCGCACTTCCGGGCCGGACCGGCTCGTCCGCCTGCTGCAGGTCGACCCCCACCACGACGCCCTTGGGCCCGACCGTCTCGGCTGCAAACAGCGTCCAGCTGCCTGGGTAACAACCGAGGTCGAGCACACTGTCGCCACGCTGCATGAACCGGTATTTGGCCTGAACCTCTTCCAGCTTGTAAACCGATCTGGCCGGATATTGGTCCTTTTTGGCCTTCTTGAAATAGTAGTCCTGAACTTTACGCACGTTTTAGTCCATTTGCTTTTCTTTGACAAGCCGAAATCAGTTCGACCCAGGCTGATCGGAAGGCAGCCCGGCACGGCCGGCGAGAAACGCGGCGACCCATGCCAGCGCCTGCTCACGGCCGGCGACCCGGCCTTCCACGCGGAGGGCCTCCAGTTCGCGCAGGATAACGCTGAAGAGGGGGCCTGGCTCCAGGGCAAATTCGCCTATCAGGTCGCGACCGGTGACGAGCGGCGGACCATCGGCCACCGGCCGTATGTCCTGCTCTAGCACCGTCAGCACCTCGCTGAACAGGGCCGCCAGATCTTTCTCCATCTGCGGCGGCTTCTTCTCTCCGCGACTGGCCAGGCTGTCGGCCATCGCCAGCAGGAAGAGGCCGTCGAGATCAGCCCCGGCCCGCTGGCAGAGCTTCAGCACCGCGCGCTTGCTGAGGGTCTCGCTGCGGCGGACATTGCAGAGGTGAAACGGGTGCATGTGCATGCCGATCAGCCCGGCCGCACACTCCCGCTCCTCCTTACTCCATTTCAGCCGCTCTGCAAAGAGTTGAAAAGTATTACGGCCGGTCTCGTCGTGATTGTGGAAGGTCACCCTGCCGTTCTGCCCCCCCGCTATTTTCCTGGTCGCCGGCTTGCCGATATCATGGCACAGGGCCGCCCACTTCAGGCAGCGCCGCCGCAACCCGCCGGCGAGGTATTTCTTGAGCCGGTCGGTGGCCCGGGGATAATACCGGCCGGGGCAGGCGATGATCTCCTCCATCCACTCGAAGGCTGCAAAGGAATGGGCATGGACGTCGAGATGGTGGAACTCCGGCTGCCGCACCCCCAGGCCGGCGGAGAGTTCGGGGATGATACCGTGCAGCAGGCCAGCTGCATCCATTGCCCGAAAGACCGGGCAGGCCCGCCCACAATCCATGATCAGCGCCAGCTCGTAGCTGACCCGCTCAGCCGCCGGCCGGGAAATCAGATCGGCATGTCGGCCGATTTCAACACGCGTCGCCTGCTCAAGGGTAAACCCCAGCGTCGCCATGAAGCGGAAACCGCGCAACATCCGCAGCGGGTCGTCAGCGAAAGCCCCCGGGCAGGCCCTGAGCAGGCCCCGCCGCAGGTCCTCGCAACCGCCCAGGGGATCGATCAGTTCTGGGTCCCGGCCGACCGCCAGCGACGCCAGCGGCACCGCCATGGCATTGACGGTATAGTCGCGCCGGCTCAGGTCCAGGGCGATGGCGGACGCCCCGCTCCGGAATCCGGCGATGTCGATGGTCAGCCCCCGCCAGACCACCCGGCCGACGTCCTCACCGGTCCTGCCGAGTTCGACATAAGCCCCGCCGCCCAGCAGGCCGATCAGTTTCCGGCAGCAGCCTGCGGCATCCCGGGGCACTGTCAGGTCAAGGTCGCCGGCAGGCAGCCCGAGCAGGGCGTTGCGGACCGTGCCGCCGGAGACGAATACCTCACCGGTGTCCACCGCAAGAAGGCGCAGGGCCTCGCCGACCGCGACCGGCCAGGGGTCGAGCAGGCAAGCAAGAGAGGCTGTATTCACCGTCCTTTCCATTTTCATCGCGAATGACTATACTCCCGCCACAGGCACCCAGCCAGATCCTACTCCGACCAGTGTACCATACCCGACCGTTCTTGGACAGCCACCGACCACCTGCCCCACCGAAATCCCGATGAACGACGAGCACGCTGCCCCCGACCAGCCCATCCTCACCCTCGCGCCGTTGCAAGGGGTGACCGAGGTCCTCTTCCGCAACCTCTTTGCCCGCCATTTTCCCGGCTTCGACGCGGCGATGGCGCCCTTCGTCAAGCCCCAGGGGCAGGCCCGCTTCCCCGATCGGCTGCTGCGTGACATCCTTCCTGAAGCCAATACCGGCCTGCCGCTGGTCCCCCAACTGCTGCACAACGACGCCGCCAACTTCCTGGCCATGGCCGATCGCATCGCCGACCTCGGCTACCGCGAGATCAACTGGAATCTGGGCTGCCCGGCGCCGATGATCGTCCGCAAGAAACGGGGCTCCGGCCTGCTGCCCCATCCCGGGCTGATTGTCGATCTCCTCGACACGGTCCTGCCCCGCCTGAGGGTCGGCCTGTCGATCAAGACCAGGCTCGGCCTCAACGACCGCGGCGAGCTGCCAGCCCTGCTGCCGCTGCTCGACGCCTACCCGCTGACTGAAATCATCGTCCACGCCCGCCTGGGCCGGCAATTATACGAAGGCCACCCCGACATCGAGGGTTTTGCCGCCTGCCTGCCACTGACCAGGCACCGGCTGGCCTACAACGGCGACATCACCGATGTCGCCGGCTTCAGCGCCCTCAGACAGCGCTTGCCGCAGGTCGACCGCTGGATGATCGGCCGCGGCGCCCTGGCCGACCCTTTCCTGCCAGGGGCGATCAAGGGCCTGGCAGCGGTCGGGCAGGCTGAAAGAACCCGCCGGATCAGAATTTTTCATGACGAACTCTATGCCGCTTACGGTGAGCGGTTTGCCGGCCCGAGCCACCTGCTGGGGCGGATGAAACAGCTCTGGGCCTACCTGATCTGCTCCTTTCCCGGGCAAAACAAGCTGCTCAAGAAGATCAACAAGTCGATGAGCAAAGACCAGTACGACAGGGTTGTCGGGCAGTTGTGGGAGCAGGCGGCAACCGCAGGGGCTGGGCCCTCTCAGAGCATCCAGCCGGAATAGACCGCATCGGCGAGCGGCTCGGCGGCCAGGCGCTGTTCGCCGCCGGAGATGGTGACGACTATTTCGCCAGGGGCCGGCCGGCCGGCAATTTTGCGGGCATAGCGGGCAACCAGCGAGGCCGCCAGGGTGACATCCCCCGCCATCGCCGGCTGGTCGGGGTAGCAGCGGGTCGCGTGCCGCAGAATGGCGGCGGGGCCGGGCCGCTCCTCGATCCTCAGCACGGCGTCGTCTCCGGCGGCCAGCGCCAGCAGCCGGTCGTTCTCCTCTTCGACCCGGCCGAGGCTCAGCCAGCCCCCGCCGGGCAGGATGAACTGGCGGCCGACCCGCAGCCGCCGGACATCGGCAACGGTTATATCTTCCGCCTTCAGCACAAACTCGCCGCCGTAGAGCCGTTGGATGCGGCGGCTGAGGATCGGGTCGGCGAGGATGCAGCCGCCGGCGGGTGAGGGAAAATCGCTGATTCCGAACTCTTTTGCCAGGGCGATCTGGCGGGACCGGCCGCGGCCGCCGATGCCATAGAGACGCTCGCGGTCGACCAGGCCGAGTTCCTCCGGCAGGGTCACCGGCAGGAGCCTGGCCGACAGCGGCCGCAGCAGAATCGAGCGGCTGCCCGAATCCCGGCTGATGACGTTCAGGGTGTCGAGACGTTGCGACATCGGTCGTTGCCCGAGGACCTCGCCGGTGACCAGGAACGAAGCCCCGACCTCAGCCAGCATCTCGCGGGCACGCTGCAGCATCATGATCTTGCAGTCAATGCAGGGGTTGAAATGCCTGCCGAAACCGTGCCGGGGGCGGTGCAGCAGCTCCAGGTACCCCTCGCTGATGTCCTCGACCAGCACCTCGAGCCCGTATGCGTTTCGGATATTCTTACGATATGCGGCTATATCCTCGAGTATCCGGTACTGGAAGAAGGGGGTGACGAAGGTCACCGCCACCACTTCGATTCCCTGCGCGGCAACCACCCGGGCGGCCAGGATCGAATCGAGGCCGCCTGAAAAAAGGGCCAGCGCCCGCGTCACGCCGCGGCCTCGCCCTTGGCCAGCAGCTCTTCGGCCCAGGCCTCGGTATGGCCGGACACAGAGTCGCCGGCCAGCATCCGCGCCAGTTCGCGAACCCGTTGCGGCCGGGCAAGCGGCTCCACCCGCGACAGGGTGCGGCCGTCCACCACCTCCTTGACCACCTGGAAATGGAGGTGGCCGCGGGCGGCGATCTGCGGCAGGTGGGTGATGCAGAACACCTGGTGATGGGAGGCCAGTTCCCGGATCTTCCGGGCGACAGCCTCGGCGGCCTCACCGCCGATACCGGCATCCACCTCGTCGAAGACCACGGTGTCGACCATGTCGCGACGGGCCAGCAGGCATTTCAGCGCCAGCATCAGCCGCGACAGCTCGCCGCCCGAGGCGACCCTCGCCAGCGGGCGGGCCGGCTCGCCGGGATTGGCGGAAAAGAAAAACTCAACCCGGTCCCAGCCGCTGGCTCGCAGGGTCTGCGGCGTTCTGTCGACATCCTGCCAGCTGACTGTGAAGCCGGCCTGGCGGAAGGCCAGCGACGCCAGTTCGGCCTCCATCGCCTGTTCCATCCCGGCGGCCACTTCCCTGCGCCTGTCACCAAGCCGTGCGGCAAGCCCGCAGGCCTCCCGCTCCAGGGCCTCGACATGCACCTCCAGTTCACGCCCGCGCTGCTCGATGCCCTCGAGCTCGGCGAGTTCGCCTTGGGCCGTTTCGGCAAACTGCAGGACCTCCTCCAGGGTATCGCCGTACTTGCGTTTGAGGCCCTGGAGGACGTCGAGGCGCTCGCCGACCCGTTCGAGGCGGACCGGGTCGCTTTCCAACGCGTCCCGGTAATGGCGTAATTCGGCGGCATGGTCTTCGGCCAGGAAGCTGAAGCTGCTCAACTCCTCGACCAGCTTCGCCGCCTGGGGATCGAGGGCCAGCAGCTGCTCCATGTTCCTGCGGATCTGGGCGAGACCGTCGACCACCGTCGTCGCCAGCAGCCCATAGCTCTCCTGGCTGAGGCGGATCAGGGTGTCGGCGCTTTTCAGCCTTTTCTTCTCGGCGGCAAGCCGCTCATCCTCGCCGACGACCG
>CAYYWK010000180.1:0-6346 GCA_964475345.1 uncultured Desulfobulbus sp. | reverse complement strand
ATGGCATCCTCCTCGGAGATGTGGTTGTTCGGCTAAAACACCACATGCCATGGTCCTTCTTTTTTTGCAGAACTTGACGCACACAACTTTTTCACTGAGTTTTTGCTGTCGATGCGGCCTTGACAGTCGGTGAGTCGGGATGTAATCCCAAGAGCGAAAGAGTACAACCTCGAAAAGAATTCCGAGACGCTATCTTGAAGGACTGTCAGGGATGGATGAAAACCTCAAGAACATACATACCGAAGGGCTTTGGTGGAAACGGTTTTTCTATACCGTTACTGGAGCGGACCTTGATTATGAATTAGGCCCCAATTGGTTTGCCTCGGTGATGGGCACCGGAATCATTGCCAATGCCGCCGCATCGCTGCCGTTCTTCTCCGAAAGTCTCCGCGGTTTTGCTCTTGTCGTCTGGTGCCTTGCTTCTTTCATGCTGATAGGTCTCGTGCTTGCAACGAGCCTTTTTCTATTCCGACAGCAGAATGCCTGGAAGAGACATTTCCGGGACCCCATGATGGCACAGTTCTATGGGGCGCCGCCTATGGCCGCGCTTACCGTTGCAGGGGGAGCCCTCCTCGTGGGCCACAATCTTATCGGTCGGGACCTTGCTCTGGAAATTGCCTGGTCACTCTGGCTCATAGGCACTATTGCCGGCTTAAGCTCAGCAGTCGTCATTCCGTACCGCCTGTTCACCATATTCAAAGTACGTCCCGACTCCGCCTTCGGGGGATGGCTCATGCCGGTTGTACCCCCTATGGTGTCAGCTGCTGTCGGCGGCATGCTCGTTCCCTACGCTCCCGATGGCGTACTGAGAGAGACTCTCTATTACCTCTGTTTTTCACAATTCGGCCTGAGTCTCCTGGCCGCACTGATCATCATTTCGATGATCTGGAGCAGATTGTCACACCACGGGAGCTCGGGCACCTCGCGAGTTCCTACCCTTTGGATCGTTTTAGGCCCCCTGGGGCAATCCATGACAGCAGCAGGAATACTCGGCAGCGTTGCCAAGGAAGCGGTCCCGGCAAAAATAGCTCTCGGTTTTGAAGTGTTTGCGGTGCTCTATAGCGCTCCCGTCTTCGGATTTGTGTTTCTCTGGGTGTGTTTTGCGATTCTTCTGACCCTCCGGGCCCGCAAAAAACATATGAAGTTTGCCCTAACCTATTGGGCATTTACCTTCCCGGTCGGCACGTGTGTCACCGGGACGGCGCAACTGGCATTGCATACCGGTCTCCCCTTGTTTGCATGGACCAGCATCCTTTTTTTTGTTGGGCTGCTCGCAGCATGGGCAGTAGCCGCCTTCGGCACGACCAAAGGAATGATAACCGGGCATCTTTTCCGGCCATCATCTGCATCCATATCCCCAATCATCTCTGAAAAAGAATCTGACAACATTTAGGAGCAGATACGATCGGCGGGGGCACAAGATCAGGAAACACCTCAAGTATGCCGTCTCATGACTGAAGCAAAAATGTACATGGATCATCGTCGACTCTGCATCATCGAGTCAGCGATCCTTTTTGCGTCTAAGCTGTCACAAAAAGCATCAGGAAGATTCTTAACGTGCAGGTTTACTCAAATGATCGTGATTGCCAATTAAATCCTTGGCGGAAAAGACAGTCGGAGTGTGTGGCACACGGAGATTTGGCGAGAAAATCTTGCAAGATATGAGTGTAACAGCTACGCTGCAAATCAAAATTAAAGCAGTCGCGGCCAGAGAGCCGTTTATTAGGGCTGTCGCAAAAAGCAGCTACTTATCACTATCGCCTCACCATGACCTCATCTTTCATTCCTGACCCGCCGATCGTGTGCGGCATCGTGAGCACAACCACATGGACGACGAAGGGATGAGGCAGGACCGAGGAAGGACGATGAGAGCGAAGTTATTTGTCGAGTTGCTGACGATACTGATCATGCTGCTGTTTAGCGCCGGCATGCTCGCCGCCTGCAGCGACGAGCCCCGGGAGCCCGGGGTCGAGGAACCCGTTACAGAGCCGGAGAGATCTGCCACGGAAACGCCGACAATCGAGATGACGAGCGAGGCTGACGTCGAGCCGCTCGCCCCTGCGGTGCCGCTCCCCGAGGATGATTTCAGCGTCGCCCTCGCTCGCTGGAAGGGCGACTACGATGGCATGGTCGAGCGCAGGATGGTGCGGATCCTGGTCCCCTACTCGATGACCGACTTCTTCCTCGATGGCGCCACCAAACGCGGCGTCGTCGCGGCGCTGGGCCGCGAGCTCGAGGAGGAGATCAACCGGCGGGAAAGGCTGCGGACCCGGCTGGTCCATGTCGTCTTCATTCCCACGCCGCGGGACCAGTTGATCCCATGGTTGCTCGAAGGCATCGGCGACATCGCCGCGGGAGGCGTGACGGTCACCAACGAGCGCCTCGAGGTCGTCGACTTCACGAGACCGTTCATCCGCGATTCGAAGGAGATAGTCTGCACAGGACCCGGTGTGCCGGAATTGACCTCGCTCGACGACCTTTCCGGTAAGGAGGTGGTCGTCCCGGCGTCGAGCAGCTACCGCGAGTCCCTGGCCGCGCTCAACCGGAGCTTCGAGGCAAGGGGGCTCGCCCCGATCAAGGTCGTTACGATCGACGAACCTCTCGAGGTCGACGAGATTCTCGACATGGTGCAGTCCGGTCTGCTGCCGATGACCGTCGTCGACCAGCACCTGGGGGAGTTCTGGGGTCAGGTGTTCTCGAACCTCAGACTCCACCCGCACATCGTCGTGGCGGCCGAGCGGGATCTTGCGTGGGCGTTCCGCAAGGGCAGCCCGCAGCTCGAAGAAGTACTGAACGCCTTCCTGACCCCGCGCCGCCACCGCACGACGTTCGGGAACATCGTCTTCCGGCGTTACCTGCAGAACTGCAACTGGGTCCGTGGGTCGACCGTGTCCGCCGACCGTACGCGCTTCGAGCAGACAAGACCGCTGTTCGACAGGCACGGTGGCGCCTACAACCTCGACCCCCTCCTCCTGACGGCCCTGGCCTATCAGGAGTCGCGACTGGACCAGCGCACGCGCAGTCCCGCCGGGGCCATTGGCGTCATGCAGCTGCTGCCGTCGACCGGCAACTCGTTGAACGTCGGCGACATCAACGTTCTCGAGCCCAACATCCGCGCCGGCGCCAAGTACTTCCGGCTCCTGATGGACACGGTTGAGGATCCTGAGATCACCGAGCTGAATCGGATCTTCTTTGCCCTGGCATCCTACAACGGAGGGCAGACCCGGATCCGGCGCCTGCGCCGCGAGACCGCAGAGCAAGGGCTCGATCCGAATGTCTGGTTCGACAACGTCGAACTCGCCACAGCGCGCGTCATAGGGCGTGAGACCGTGCAGTACGTCGCGAACATCTACAAACTCTACCTTGCACTTCGAATGATCGAGAAACGGCGCTGGGAGCGCACACAGCGCACCGAACTGAGGAGGGAGTCGGCTCCTCCGAGGTCCTAGGAACTCGTCTTGGTAACACGCCGACTTCCCCCAAGAACAATCAACGCTGCTGCGTCCCGGCTTGTGCAGCTCTGTCGTTCGTGCGTGACGAAGTCGGGTCAGACCGTCAACGAGGTGATGGACTTCGAGCAGCGACATGCCGTCCACCCAGAAGCGTTTCGGCGGCTGTGACGCTCGTTCTGTCATTTCCCCGCCTCCACCGCGGTTACCGCCCTCCGCAAGGAGCCCGAGGAGCGGACGGTGAGCTTCTCCACCTCAACGACCAGAAAGCGCAGGAAGCCGTCCAGAAGGTGTTAGGGCCACTTTGGCCGTAAATGCCGGAGAGTGCTTCCGTCGTGTTCGCCTTGTCATTTTCTGCTCTTTGTTAGCCCCCTTGCTGGGTGCTATTGGCAGCAGATTTTCCATTTAACCGCTTGTTCAATTTTCCGGGGCCAGTTGTGTAACTTTAGTCCACAACCTTCCAGGAACTCTCTCGCGCCGGGTCAGCGCGGGGGCGGCACGAAGATGGTGCGGTCAAGCTCTGCCTGCCAGCAGTTTTGACGATGATTGAATGTCCGAACCTGTACCCGATCCGGATACAGGTAGAGGGAGTTGCTCCAGATCGTGTCGCCCTTCATGCTGTTATTGTGAATATTGATGATCCGATCAGCGTAGATGTTGATAAAGGATGCATAACTGCCTTCAGTGGGCGGGGTATGTGTATGACCGGACACCCAGAGAAAGACCTGAGGATTGGTGATCAGGAGCATGTGCATCCAGGCTGCCGGTTGGATGACGGCGGTGGGTCGATTGACATAGCGCCTGAATCTGGTCTGGGTTCCTTGAAGCGGAGGGTGGGCAAAGATGATGGTCGGTTGATTGCGGTGCATGAGGAGCTGATTGCGGAGCCAAGTCAGTTGCGCTTCGCCGACGCCGGTGCCAAAACGGTCATGATCGGTGGAGACAAAAAGGAGCAGGTAGCCGCCGATTTCCTGCTTGTAGTAATGCTGATCAAGACCGAAAGTCTGCCTGAACCTGGCCAGCTTCGCCTGCTGAAAAACAAAAGGGGCACGTAAATACCCCCCGGTCACTCGTGGATACGGCGTTTGGAAATAATAGTCGTGGTTGCCGACAATCGGGGCCAGGGGGTGGCGCAGGCTGCGGAAATAGGTGGCTGCGGCGGCATATTCCCTCTCGGTGCCATACCTTTCGGTAAGGTCGCCGACGACAACAACCAGTTCGACATCCGACCAGGTATTGATACGTTCCAGCACCGCCCGCTTGGCGACCAGATTGGTACCGGGCAGATGGGGATCGCCAAGAACAACAAGGTGGACGGGTGCACCGGTGTCCACAGGATGATTTCCGGCTCCGCACCCGGAGAGGGCGATGAGGGCGATCAGAACTGCGACGACGGGCGGCCCCCCGCTGTCTGGGGCGGTCAAGCAGCAGACGGTTCTCAGCGCTAGAAACACCGTTACTGCAGCGTTGGCTATCACATTCAGGTGATACATATACTACCCAATGTATCCTGCACCCATACGAAAATACGCACGGAATGGTGATCGCAACCAAAGCCTGGATCTGAACGAAGGTCAATGGTGGTGGCGCGACCCTCGACCTCGATGTCCGGAATTGAGATCTTGCTGGAAATATACTCTCTTTTCATTTTCTTGCCGCCTGGCGGCTCCATTCAACCATGTCACAGCGGATGCAGATGCGCTCGTCTATCAACTGTGTTTTCGATGCGCGCCGCTCGGTTTCATGTGAATAGCACCCGTTGCGCGATCAGTTTCCCTGACTCTTGCCTCGGGTGTATGTTGCTGTTTTTCAGGTACGGCATATCCTCAAGAAATATTTCAACTTGAAACCGAATCGACGCAGTTCCGCGCATGCGGCGATTTCAGGACAGGCGGAAAAACGAGCTGTTTGCCAATCAGACGACCGGACAGCTGGATACAGACGTCATCAATATCCGGATCAGCCAGCACGTTTTCCTGTGTCGATTGTCAGGATCGTGGGCATTTCCAACCGGCAGCCCGCCCCCCGACCAGCTTCGTCCGAAGCCTAAAAACTTCCGCCATCCAGGTGCTCTGGCCGTCTTCTGCAGGTCCGCCAATGCCTAAAACGGGCGCAGGGGTCACTTGTGGCCGCAGGCCATGAAGATGCTTACCCTGGCAACCTCACAACCGCGGCCGGATTGGGCGCAGCATTCCTCACTGGCACAGGTCACGGTGACGTTTCCCAGTCCGGCCTCGCTGAGCCAGCCGGCCACCTGCTCCCGGCTGAATCCCGGCCAGCGATCATGGTGTTCGGTGAGCAGGAAGGCATGGGCATGGGTATCGAGATCGGTTATCACCAGCCTGCCGCCGGGCTTGAGGATCCGCACCATTTCCCTGATCGTTGCCGACGGCGACTCGACGTGATGCAGGTACATGTTGGCGAAGACGTAATCGACCTCCCCCTCTTCGACCGGCAGTTGCTCGGACTCACCCTGCCGGCAGTCGAGCTCCTGGAGCGTCCCGAATTTACTCCGCAACACCTCGAGCATTTCAGCCGACTGATCGACGGCGAGCACTGCGAGCCCGCGCTGAAGCAGCCCTTCGGTCATGAACCCGGTACCCGCGCCGATGTCGGCGGCGACACCGCCGGTCTCGACCGCTGCCATGGCGATCGCCTTGTCCCTGAGCGTTTCCGAGAAAAAAGCGGACCGCATGGCATCCCACTGCCCCGCCACCTGATCAAAATACCTTTTGCTGCTCATGTTCATCCTCCTGCTGATCCCGTGGATGAGGCGATACCTTGCCGGCTTCCTTCGGCAGCCGTGTTGTCACCGCTTGCCGGCAGGTATCGGTCGACAAAGTCGACGCTGAAGCTGATGGACCGACAGGTAAGCCCCTCGCAGAGATGTGGCGGGT
>CAYYWK010000179.1:0-6363 GCA_964475345.1 uncultured Desulfobulbus sp. | reverse complement strand
CCGCCGTCTGCTGGGGCGCCGGCGCCCTGCTGGAAAAAAAGGGCGTCAAGCTCGGCGGCTTCACGCCGGTCATGGGCGTGACCATCCGCACCGCGGTTTCCCTGGCCATCCTCGCCGCCGTCTCCTCTCCCTACTGGGGTCAGGTCAGGGCCGCCGGCATCAAACCGGTGCTGATGATCGCCGTCGGCGGCGGGGTCTTTGCCGGTGCGCTGGGCATTCTCTTTCTCTATACCGGCCTGAAATCCGGCAACCTGTCGACGGTGATGACCATCGCCTTCTGCCTGACCCCGGTGATCAGCGTCGGCCTCGGCTACCTGTTCCTGGGCGAACGCCTTTCCATGCCGCAATTGATCGGCGCCGTCCTTTGTCTGTGCGGGGCGGTCCTGATCACCTATTTCCGCCACTGATCGACCTCCGATGCGTCTTTTTTTCCCGACCGAATCGGGGTAGGATGGATTGATCCGCCGTCAGCCCTTCAATATCCGCACACCGGGGAGAACATTCCATGGAGAAGAAACCGCAGGACCGGCAGCATTCACGGTTCAAGCTCTTCCACGAACTGATGCCCACCAAGGTGCAGCACATCCTGCTGATCTGCACCTCGTACGAGGCCTGGATCATGGAGGAGGACGGCCGCCTCTCGGAACAGATTGTCACCGAGTACCGCGGCCTCAACCTCAGCCGGCCGCCGCGCTTGACCTGGGTTTCGTCGCTGGACGAGGCGATCGCGCACCTTGCCGACCGCTCCTTCGATTTCATCATCACCTTCGGCCAGACCCTGGACGAATCGACGCTGCAGACCGGCCGGGCGATCAAGGCCATCAAGCCGGGGATGCCGGTGATCCTGCTCGCCTACCAGGAGACCATCGCCGAGTCCTTCAGCACCCGGCAGCCCAAGGACTCTCCCATCGACCACGTCTTCTTCTGGACCGGCCAGGCCGACATCCTGCTGGCGATCATCAAGTGCGTCGAGGACCAGATCAACGCCATCCCGGACACCACCACCGCCGGGGTCAGGGTCATCCTCTTCGTCGAGGACTCCCCCTACTACCTGTCGCTCCTGCTGCCCGCTCTCTACAAGGAGCTGGTGATCGAGACCCAGGCGGTTATCGAGGACGGCCTCAACGAGGAGCACCGGCTGCTGTCGATGCGTGCCCGGCCGAAGGTTTTGGTGGCCCACTCCTTCGAACGCGCGATGGAGTTGTACGAGCAGTTCAAGCCTTTCGTACTGGGAGTCATCTCCGATGTCCGCTACCCCAAGGACGGCCGCCTTGACGGCTGCGCCGGAATCCAGCTGCTGTGCCATGTCCGGCGGGATCGTTTCGACGTGCCGCTGCTGCTGACCAGCTCCGAGCCCGGCAACGCCGACCGCGCCGCGCTGATCCCGGCCTGTTTCGTCGACAAGAACGCCCCTGCCCTCAACGAGAAGATCCGGTCGTTCCTGATCGACCACCTGGGTTTTGGCAACTTCGTCTTCCGGATGGCCGACGGCACCGCCTTCGACCAGGCTGCCGACCTGTATTCGCTGGAAAAAAAGCTCGCCGACATCCCCATCGAATCGTTTCTTTTCCACTGCCAGCACAACGACTTCTCCCGCTGGTTCTATACCCTGGCCGAGGTCGAGCTGGCCTCGCAGATCAGGCCGCTCCGGGACTCCTCCTTCGACACCGCCGAGGCCCACCGACAGCACCTCCTGAAGGTCATCAGGGCACAGCGCATCGAACGGCAGCGGGGAGTCATCGTCAATTTCGACAAGGAGCACTTCGACCCCGAAACAGAGTTCGCCAAGACCGGCAAAGGATCGCTGGGCGGCAAGGCCCGCGGCCTGGCCTTCTTTTCGTCGACACTCCACCGCAATGCCGCGCTGCTGTCGCCGTTTGCACTCGTCGAGGTCTTCGTCCCGCAGACCCTGGTGATCACCGCCGACGCCTTCGACGCCTTCCTCAACCTGAACCGTCTCCATGACCTTGCCCTCGAGACGATGAGCGATTCGGCCATCGCCGAACGCTTCCGCTCAACAGCTTTCCCGGAGCCGTTGAGCGACCAGCTCACCGCCTTCATCGAAGCGGCTCGCTATCCGCTCGCGGTCCGCTCCTCGAGCCTGCTCGAGGACGCCCGCTTCAAATCCTACGCCGGCCTCTACCACACCTGCATGCTGGCCAACGACCACCCCGATCCCGCCGTCCGCCTGGCCCAGCTCCTCGATGCGGTCAGGGACGTCTACGCCTCCACCTTCTTCGAGGCACCCCGCGCTTTCAGCCGGCGGGTCGGTAACCGCATCGAGCAGGAAAAGATGGCGGTCATTCTCCAGCAGGTGGTGGGCAGCCGCCATGGCGACAGCTACTATCCGGCAATCTCCGGCGTCGCCCAGTCACTGAACTATTACCCCTTCGCCCGGATGGAGTGCAGCGACGGTATCGTCAGCATCGCCCTGGGCCTTGGCAAGGCGGTCATGGAGGGCGAAAAGATCCTCCGCTTTTCGCCGCGCCACCCGGAGATCCTGCCCCAGCGCTCGATCCTCTCCGACATCCTCGACAATGCCCAGCAGCGCTTCTACGTCCTGCGCCTGGGTGACCACCAAACCGACACGAACCGACAAGACTTCCTCTGTCTGCGCGAGATCAGCGACGCCAGCCGCGAATTTCCGGTCCAGTTTCTGTCCAGCGCCTATTTCCCTGAGGAACAGCGCATCCGCGACCAGTTCATGGAAAACGGCATCCCGGTGCTGACCTTCGCCGCCATTCTCAAGCACCGTACGCATCCGCTGCCGCAGGTCATCGAGGTTCTGCTCAACCTCGGCAGGCGGGAGATGGGCTGCCCGGTGGAGATCGAGTTCGCCGTCGATTTCCCGAACGGCGCGATGGGGCTGGCGCGACTGGCGGTCCTGCAGATCCGGCCGATGAGCGCCCGCGAGGACATGCTGGAAGTGGAAATCGCCGACGACGAGCAGGCCCGAGCCTTCTGTGTCTGCCACCAGGCTCTCGGCAACACCGAAAACCGCAGCATGACCGATATCGTCTTCATCCAGCCCGAGACCTTCGAACCATCCCGGACACCCGAAATCGTCCTGGAACTGGCAGGCATCAATCGCAGCCTGCTGCGGGAGGACCGGAAATACCTGCTGATCGGACCCGGCCGCTGGGGCTCGGCCGACCACTGGCTGGGGATTCCGGTCTCCTGGGCTGATATCGGCGGCGTCGGGGCGATCATCGAGTGCACCCACCCGAAAGTCCACGCCGATCCGTCGCAGGGGTCGCATTTCTTCCACAACATCACTTCACTGGGCATCAATTACCTGAACCTCGGCATCGACCCCAACGATCGCATCGACTGGGCCTGGCTGGCCGACCAGCCGGTTGTCCACACAACGCTGCATGCCGTCCATGTCCGCCTGCCGCAGCCGTTCACGCTGAAGGTCGACGGCCGTCGCCGGCTCGGGATACTCCTGCCGTAGAGACCTCCCGGCATCCTCCCGTCCCGAGGCTGGCACACGCTTGTTCGCCCAGCCGCCGGGAGGCGGCGCGATCCGGCCATCCAGTCAGCCTCCACCTTTCCCCGTGCTCCACACCGCTTGGCAACCCAGGATACAGCTGACAGATTGTCAACAATGAGGCCTCCCTTTTCCAAGACTTGACCTGCGGCCACCATTAAACGTTTTTCAGCTGAATATCTTTTTATTATATTGTTAACACTATATTTATCGTGAATGACTATGTCATTCACGATTATAGTTACATGACATTATGTCAATTATTCTTTCCAAATAATTGTCCATCCCACGGGCGGATTGCCGGTGCCGGATTGTTCCGGCTGCAGATTTGCGATTGCTTCGCAGCAGGCGACAGGCTAAAGGAGAGGGAGTAGACAGTGCAGAGAGCAGCCAGCAACCTCAAGAGCGACAGGACACCGTGAACACGCCGAACGAACATTTCCTGCAATGGTTCCGCCATGTCTCCCCCTATATCCACGCCCACCGGGGGAAGACCTTTGTCATCATGATCCCCGGCGACTGCCTGGCCCAGCCGGGATTCGTCAACATCGTCAGCGACATCGCCATCCTCCATTCTCTCGGGGTGCGGCTGGTGGTTGTCCACGGGGCGCGCCTGCAGATCGAGGAGGAACTCTCCAGGGCCGGATTCAGCTCGCAGTTCCATAACGGGGCGCGGATCACCGAGCGGGAACATCTGCCCCATGTCGTCAGGGCCGCAGGCATCGCCCGCTGCCAGTTGGAGGCCCTCTTCTCCAGCGGCCTGCCCAACTCCCCGATGTTCGGCGCCAAGATCAAGATAAGGGGCGGCAACTTCATCGCCGCACGCCCCCAGGGGATCATCGACGGGATCGACCACCAGATGACCGGCAAGGTCCGCAGCGTCGACGGTCAGGCGATCCTGGAAATCCTCCACAGCAGCTGCATCGCCTTGCTGTCGCCGGTCGGCTATTCCATCACCGGCGAGGTCTTCAACCTGTCCTTCACCGATATCGGCATCTCCGTGGCCAGCACCATCGGCGCCGACAAGGTGCTGATTTTCAATGACGACGGCCCGATCTACGACAGCCAGGGGACACTCTACCGCCAGCTGACCCCGGCCCAGTGCGAGCGTTTCCTCGCCGAGGAGTCCAGGCACGCCCCGGCCAATTCCTATTTTTCGCTGCGGGCCGGCTATGCCGCCTGCCGCAAGGGGGTGCCGCGGGCACACATCATCTCTTCGAGCGAGGACGGCACGCTGCTCAAGGAACTCTACACCCGTGACGGTTCGGGAACGATGATCCACTCCGACAGCTACGAGGTGATCCGGCCGGCCCAGCTCCAGGACGTCCCGGGCATCCTCAACCTGATCAGCCCGTTGGAGAACAAGGGCATCCTGGTCAAACGCTCAAGGGAACTGCTGGAAAACGAGATCGGCTATTTCACGATCCTTGAAAAGGACAATCTGATCATCGGCTGTGCGGCGCTCTATCCCATGGCCGACGCCCGCGCCGGCGAACTCGCCTGTGTTGCCGTGCTGAAGGAATACCAGAAGTGCGGCCGCGCCCGGAACCTGCTCCTGCACGTGGAGGAACAGGCGGAAGCACTGCGGCTAGAGAAGATATTCACCCTGACCACCCGTACCGCCCACTGGTTCATCGAGCAGGGGTTCGTCGAGACCACTGTGGACGCCCTCCCTGCCAGCCGCAAGGCGCTCTATAACTATCAGCGGAACTCGAAGATACTGGTGAAAATGCTGAAACCCTGACCGCTTCGGCGGCGGTGCAGGATTGCCCATCCGAGGACAGGGGGCGCCGTGGCTGGCCGCAGCGCCGGCGCCAGGCCGCAGCCCCCGCCCGTTTCCAGGTTGCGGCCTGCCATTCTGGTTGAAAACGATTTTCACCTTCTTTGTCTTGTCATTTCGCCGTGTTTGCCCCATACTGAAAATACCGGACAGACAGCCCGTCCCGGCGCCCCTTCAGAAACCCGAACAACTGGCACCATCTCTCCACCAGCGAGGCACGGCATCATGATCCAGCAGAACCTCTTTCCTTTCGGCATCATCCCTTTCAGAGGAGCGCTTGTCCTCGGCCTGCTCAGCTTCGGGCTCTCCGCCGGTCAGCCGGCATTCGGCTCCGGATTTCAGATCCCCAACCAGTCGCTGAAGGCCATCGGCAGCGCCGGAGCCAATGTCGCCTTCACCCCGGGACCCGACTCGGCCTACTACAACCCCGCCAACATGAGTTTTCTGGCGGACCGCTGGCAGGCTGAAACAAGCCTCACCACCCTCTGGCTGCCGGAGGTGGAGTATACGGACAACCGCAGCCCGCTGTTTGACGGCGCTTCCGATTCCGAACTGTTCTTCGGGCCCCTGGTGCACCTCTCCTCCAGAAACTACAACGACTTCCGCTTCGGTTTCTCCCTCACCAACCCGTACGGTCTGTCAAAAAGCTGGGACCAGCCCTACCCGGCGGCAACCACCCGGCTGTTCTCGCTGTTTGTCGTCGAGGCCAGCCCGAGCCTCGCCTACAGCCCCTGCGACGCCTTCAGCGTCGCCGCCGGCCTGAGGGCGATCTACAGCGAGGGCGAGGTGGAATCCAGCCTCGCCAACCCGCCATTCACCGCTCTCTCCCCGCTCTCCGGTCTCAGCCGGAAGGTGGAAGGCGACGACCTGCAACTGGGCTACAACCTGGCCGCGACCTTCAGGCCGACGCCCGCATGGCGACTGGCGGCGACCTACCGATCGGAGGTGGAACTCGACCTGGTTGGCGACGCCAGCCTGCTTGCCGCAGCCGGCGGCTTCCCCCTTGCCGGTTACGACGGCGCCGGCGCGGTGTCGCTGACCCTGCCTGCGGTCTTCAGCCTGGCAACCTCATACAGCTTCGGCGAGCTGACCC
>CAYYWK010000178.1:0-6378 GCA_964475345.1 uncultured Desulfobulbus sp. | reverse complement strand
ATTCACAAATACCTGAGCAGGGATCTGAAGGCTGTATACCTGGTAATGCGGGAAGTCAGTGAGCAGGGATTCGGCATTGCCATCAAGGTTAACGCCAGCTGTCGGGTGCCGCTGATCGCGGCCGGGCCGGGCTGGACCAAGAGCAAGGTGTTCAAGGCCGTCAAGTACGGGGTCGGTGATATCCTGCTGACGCCGGCGTCCCGCGAGGATATCGAAGAGAATATCCGTAACAACATGATCCGGCTTGCCGCCTGATCACCAGAAAGGGTAGGCTGCCGGTCTCATTCGTCCCAGAGTCCGCCCAGTTCCTTTTTCTTGATCTTCTCCAGCAGGGTGGTTCGCTTCAACGAAAGCAGGCGGGCTGCTTCCTTCTTGTTGCCGGCGGCGATGCGCATGGCCTGCATGATCAGTTCGGTTTCCAGTTCCCCGATGATGGCGTTGAAATCGATCGGGCCATCCTCCAGGCTGACGGCGGGACGGCGGGATGCCATGTCTGCGAGGGCGGCGGCTGGACAAGCAGCCAAAAGGCCCGGCTTCGCAGCAGCCTGCGGCAGTGGGTCTGCCGCCAGGTCGTGAAACTTTTCCGGTAGATCCCTGAGTTCCAACTGTCTGCCACCGTAGAGGACGGACATGTGCTGGATGAGGTTTTCCAGTTCACGGACATTCCCCTTCCACTCGTAATTCATCAGGGCCGAAACAGCCTGGGGGGAAAGGGTGAATGGTGCTCTTCCCCTCTTCAGGGTGAAGGTCTCGATAAAGGACTCGATGAGCAGCGGGATGTCTTCCCGTCGTTCCTTCAGCGGCGCGATGGTTATCGGAATGACGCTGAGGCGGTAATACAGGTCTTCTCTGAACCGGCCTTCCCTGACCATCTGCTCGAGATCGCAGTGCGTCGCTGCAAGGATGCGGGTATCCACCGGGATTGCCTTGAACGCGCCGACCGGCTCGAATTCCTTCTCCTGGAGCACCCGCAGCAGCTTCGCCTGCAGCGACGATTTCATGTCGCCGATTTCATCCAGAAAAAGGGTGCCGCCGTCGGCATATTGAATCCGTCCCTGTTTGTTAGTGGCGGCTCCGGTGAAGGCCCCCTTGGTATACCCGAAGAGTTCGCTCTCCAGCAGGTCGTCCGGGATCGCTGCGCAGTTGACGGGGACGAAATTTCTGTCGCTTCGCCTGCTGCAGACATGGATGGCTTTCGCCACCAGTTCCTTGCCGGTGCCTGACTCGCCCCGGATGAGGATGGTCGACGAATCGTCGGCGGCCACCTTGGCGATGAGATCGAAAAGCCGCTGCATGGCCTCGCTCCTGCCGATGATTCCCTGGTAGGAGTGGGTATGTCCGTTCTGCTTTTCAGAAGGGGTAGCCGGTTCAGCGACGAGACCGGCGGCCCGTTGCAGCGTCAGTGAAATTTCCTGGGGCTGGAACGGCCTGTTGAGGAAATCGAAAATATCGAGGGCCACCGTCTGTTTCAGCAGATCCCTCCGGCTTTCCGGGATCACCGGCAGGATGACCAATCCCGGGTGGTGCAGTTGCAGATCCCCGATCAACCGCAGGGTCTCGTCCGGAGGCTGGAACAGCAGGTCGATGAGCAGCAGCCGAACTGCCTGCTGTTTGAGGCAGTTCCTGAGGGCGGCGGCGCTGTCGACTTTCTGGGAGGAACAGCTGAAGGTGCTCTGGATCAGGGATTCGAGCAGGGACACATCCGCTTCATCCGCGAAGGCAAGGAGTACTCTCGGTTGTGGGCTCATTCTGTCTTTCAATTGCCGAGAACGGGGCGATGCAGGCGCGAGGCTGCTATTTGTTGTCCCGGAGGAGATCTGCCAGCCGACTTGACGTCCTCCGCATGTTCAGGCTGAGCAGCCTGGCGATTTTCTGGATGACTTTCACGCCCAGCTGGGGGGATTTCTCCATCAGCAGGTCGAAACCTTTTTCAGTGAGGGTCACCAGGGTTGTCGGCTGTTTCGCCTGCACCGAGGCCGATCGGGGCGACTTGTCTATCAGGGCCATTTCACCGATCGGGCTGCCCTTGGTCAGCCTGGCTATGACGACGCTTTCGCCTTTTTCGGTCGTCTTGAAGACCTCGAGCAGGCCGAAAAGAACAAATCCCATAAAATTGCCGGGATCGCCTTCCACGAAGAGGAACTCGCCCTTGTTGAGCTGGACATAGCTCATGTGCTTGGCGAGAATACTCAGTTCTTCTTCGTCAAAGCTGCTGAAAACAGGCAGATTCGTCAGGAAATTCCTGGTGTTCTCTTCGGTTGCTGTCAGAGCATCGGTAGGCATGTGTCGTGGATGATGGATTGCCTTTGGTTGATCAGAACGAGGGTTCAGTTGAAACTGTGTTTCAGGTGTAGAAAATTCTCCCGCTGCCTCTGAGATACCTGTATGATCATCAAGATATTCAATATATATGGTATCATATGCAAAGAAGAATTAACACTATTGTTTTTTCGAGGATGAAGTGTCGTTCTGCGAGAGTACCTTCCCCGTCAGGTGGCTGGCACGTACCGCGGACAGGGCGCTGCAGGATTGTCTTGCCGGTTCTTGGCCTTGTGTTTTCGGTGCTTGCCGTGTTCTCCCCGGATGCCAGGGGAGGCGACAATGCTGCCGTCCAGGTCACAGCCGTCATCGATGGGGATTCATTGGCGGTTGCGCAGGGGGGTAGGGCGTACCAGGTGCGGCTGTGGGGAATAGATGCCCCTGAATATGACCAGGATGGTGCCGAGGCGGCGAAATCATGGCTGCAGGAGGCAACATTGGGCACGTCGGTGCGACTGGAGCGCAAGTATGCGGACCGGTACGGCAGAACGGTCGCCCTGGTATGGGCGGATGACACCCTGCTCAACGAGGTGCTGGTCAGGCGGGGACTGGCCTGGGTTCACGTCCGGTACTGCGATGAACGGGTCTGTGAAACGTGGCTCAAGCTAGAACAGCGGGCCCGGGTCCGGCGCATCGGTATATGGAAAAAAGATCGGCCCATCCCGCCCTGGCAGTGGAAAAACAAGGCGAACCGGCGGCCTCGCGGACAGCAGTGATGGAAAATACGGTTTAAATCCTGTATCCTCTGCACAATACTGCCGACGCCCGGACAGTGCGGGCCGACATGGCCGCAGAACACAACCGTATGCATATTCAAATCACAACAAGGTGAAATGATGAAAACTTCCCGGATTCTCACTCTTTTTCTTACCTGCGCACTTGCCACGGGACCAACTGTATCGGTGCAGGCGGCAAGTCCTGAGGAAAACAAGGAGCAGTTGCTGAAGACCAACAGCTGTCCAGGCTGCAGCCTTTCAGGTCTCAATCTGAACAGGGCGGAGCTGGCAGGGGCCGACCTGCAGGGTGCGGATCTCAGCAACACCACCTTCATGCTTGCTAATCTCGCCGGGGCCAATCTTCAGAAAGCAAAACTGCAGGGAGCAAAATTTGGTGGCGCGGATCTTGCCGGGGCAGATCTCAGAGGAGCGGAACTGGTAGCCTCGGCCCTGAACGGAGCCTATTACAAAGGGGCCCAATTTGACGAGGAGGTAGTTTCGGTGCTGCGGGCGGGCGAACAGCCGGTCCCCGGCCTGGAGGATGATACATCTGAACCTGCCCCGGTGACTGTAGAGCCGCAAGCCGCTGAGCAGGAAAGCAGTGGGCAACCGCCGCAGGCCGAGGAGCCAAAGCCGCAGGCCGATGTCGCATCTGATGAGGCGCCACGGGTTGTGCCGGATGCAGCCAAGGCCGTCGAACCAACGCATCAGGATTTTGCCGCGGTTGATCTGCCATCGGCAGGTGAACCCGCACAGGTCGCCGATGCAGATCAAGTGGCAGAGGATGCTCCGAATCCGCCTCCTGCTGCCGATTTGCAGCAGGAGGTCGATGCTGTGGCTTCACCTGTCGAAGACGAACTGACTACCGGTGACGCCCCTGCCGCCAAAACTGTCCAGCCGATGGCTGCAATCGTCATTGCCGAGGCCCCCGTCGCCCGTCAGCCAGAGGAACAACCTTCACTTGAACCGGCCGCAAAGGAGATGCCAGCGGCGGAAGAGAAAAAGAGCGAGAGTGATGACGTTGCAGCAGCGACTCCTATGCCGGAGCCGCAGGAAGCTACCGCCCCGACAATAGCGGAGATAGCTGAGGAACACCCTCCCGAAGAGCAGGTTGAACCTGCTGAGCCAGCACTTCCGGCAGACCCGGCGAAGATGGAGCGTCTCTCCCGCCTTATCAAAACCAAGAGTTGCTACGGGTGTGATCTTTCCGGCCTTGATCTCTCCGATATGCGGCTGAAGAAGGCGGATCTGGAAGGGGCCGATCTCTCGGACTGCAATCTCGAGGGGGCGGTTCTTGATGCTGCCAATCTCAAGGGTGCGATTCTCCGGAGAGCCAACCTCAAAAGGGCGAGTCTGAAAGGATCCGATCTCTATCGGGCAGACCTGACCGCAGCCGATCTCAGCGAGGCCAGGACCGACAAGGCGCTCGTCGACGACGCGGTGTTCACCGATGCGGTCGGTGTCAGCCAGGAGTTGCGGAAGAAATAGGGAACAGGGGATGACTGGCGCCAGACGGCCAGTTCCCCGGCGGTGGTCGCCTGCGGCGCCTGCGGTTCCTCTCAGCGTTTTGCCAGCAGCGACAGCGCCTCGGCGATCCTGTTCTCCTCTGCCACCTCTGTGTCGAGCAGGCAGGATTCGACACGGTCCAGTTGATCCAGCAGGCCGGCCACCCGCATCTCGAGGTTCTGGATAGTCTGGGACGCCACATTTTCGGTGGTGTCCTTTGCCTGTTGCAGATCCTCGGCAGTGCGCAGAATGGTTTTAAGGTTGGCGATTTTGTCCAGTTTCAGAAAGAGTTCGTCGAAATTGACCGGTTTTTCAAGGTAATCTGCTGCGCCCTTTTTCATTGCCTCGACGGCGGTGTTGACCGACGAGTGGGCGGTGATAAGCACCACCTCCGTGTTGTGATGGAGGGTTTTGGCGATCTCGAGTACCTCTATCCCGCCTATTCCTCCGGGCATCATCAAATCGGTGAGGACGACATCGTAAAATCTGCTTTTGAGCATGTCACTGGCTTCGCTCCCGTCCTTGGCCACTTCAACGGAATACTGGGCTTTTTCCAGCCGTTGCTGGATAAGCCGGCGAATGACGGGATCGTCATCAACGACGAGGATCGAAAGGTTTTTCATGACAGTACCTGCTTATTTGCTTTTCTCATAAAAGATTGCTCTGAGATGTCTTTTCGGTACGAAACGCGGGCAGACGCCGGAAAGGGATTCGGTGGACCCGATAATGAGAAACCCGTCGTCCGCAAGGCTGTCGGCGATTCTGTTGAACAGCTTTTTCCTGTCTTCAAGGGTGAAATAGATAGCGACATTCCGGCAGAAAATGATGTCGAATTTCCCAAGCGCCGAGAAAGGCGCCATCAGGTTCAGTTTCCGGAAATTGACCATTGCCCTGATTTCATCCTTGATCTTCCAGGAATCGCCAAAGAGCGTGAAGTAACGCTGCAGGTATTTCTGGTCGAGTCCCCGCTCAATTTCGAACTTATTGTATTTCCCATAACTTGCCTGAGAAACCGCATTGTCTGAGATATCTGTGCCAAGCAGGGTGATGCCGTAGCGGGAGAGATCGCGCAGCAGCTCCTTGATGATGATGGCGATGGAATAGAGTTCCTGGCCTGTTGACGACGCGGCACTCCAGACTCTGAGATTGGTTTTCAGGGAAGGCACCTTCGGCGTCCTGCGATCGATGATTTCCGGCAGCAGTTTGTGCTGGAGAAGTTCGAATGGCCCCTTGTCGCGGAAGAACAGCGTTTCATTGGTGGAAATGGCGTCGATGATCTGCCGTTCGATATTCTTCGTCGGGTCTTTTTTGGCCTTGGTGTAGAATTCCTGGTAGGATCTGCAGCCGTGCGCCTCAGCGATCGACCCCAGGCGCGTCTCAAAAAGGTACGACTTGCTCTGATCCAGGTATATCCCCGATATCTCATGGATATACTGGGCGATCAGATTGAGTTCGCTGGGGGTTATTTTGATCATGTGGTGGCACTCGCCTGAGTTGAAGAACTATGGTGAAGTTCAACAGAGGGGTTATCTGACGCTCTTGACGATCTCATCGGCGATCCTGGTCAGCGGGGCCACGACATGCACGTATCCGAGATCAGTCGGCGCCTTGGGCATTCCATAGACGACGCAGGACGCCTCATCCTGGGCAATGATATGTGCGCCTTTTTCCTTCAGGACGGCAAGCCCTCTGGTGCCATCTGACCCCATGCCGGTCATGATCACCGCAGTAGCCCGGCTGACTACTACGTCGGCCGCCGATCGGCGGATTACCTCTTCCGATCGGCGGCCGGCGTAGGTGGCAGCCACCGATCGGGAGAGGTAATCCGCCGATGGGC
>CAYYWK010000177.1:0-6388 GCA_964475345.1 uncultured Desulfobulbus sp. | reverse complement strand
CGAGTTTGCTCGGCGCACCGCCCGGCCAGCGGGTGGTCACCACGCGGACCTCGCCCGGATTGATGTTATAGAGGTTTTTCATCGTCCAGAGCAGGGCGACCGCATGCCCGCCGTTATCGCGCAGAACGCCTTTCGGCATACCGGTGGTGCCGGAGGTGTAGAGAATATACAGAGGGTCGGTGGCATCCAGTTCGGCACAGCCGACCGGTTGTGCAGCGGCCACGACCTCGTTCCAGTCAAGATCCCGGCCAGGCTTCATTTCCGCGGTAATGATATCGCGCTGGAAGAGGATGACCTTCTTCACTTCATGCACCGACTGCTCGATGGCGCTGTCAACCAGGGGTTTATAGGCCAGGACTTTCTTGCCCTCGACAGCACCAGAAGCAGTGATGATCAGCTTGGGCTGGGCATGGTCGATGCGGATTGCCAATTCGTGGGCGGCAAATCCGCCGAAAACGACGGAATGGATGGCGCCGAGGCGGGCACAGGCGAGCATTGCAACAGCCGCCTCCGGAATCATCGGCATGTAGATGACAACCGTGTCCCCCTTCTGGACACCTTGAGCCTGCAGAGCTCCGGCGAAGGTGGCAACCCTGTTCTGCAATTCCTTGTAAGTGATCTTGGTGACGGTATTGGTGACGGGACTGTCGTAGATAATCGCCGTCTGATCGGCACGCCCTCCCTCGACGTGACGATCGATGGCATTGTAGCAGGTATTCATTTTTCCCCCGACAAACCAGCGATAAAAAGGCGGATTGGAGGAATCGAGCACCTTATCGTACTGCTTGAACCAGGTTATTCCTTTTGCAGCTTCGGCCCAAAACGCTTCAGGGTTTTGCACACTACTTTGGAACACAGAATCAAAATTACTCATACGCACTCCTCATCTGGTCTGAAAGTTAGCTCTTGTCCTGCTGCCTTCACTTTGTATACAGCATAGAATTTCAATCTTCAAGCCATTAATCAAACATTGTTACACCACTCGCTCTGCGCACAACAATCCGTTCTGGATTTATCTTATATTTACAAAATATTAGAAATTATTCTGATCAATTATCGCTGGCGGATTTTCTCTCCACAGGAAAAATAATTCATGAATATCGCAAATGTAAATCATTGGTATCATGTGGCATATGAATATACCAGTGAGATCAGAAGAGAACTGGTGTAACATTGTTACTATGCTTATTCCACTCCACAATCCGACCGAGCGCTGCATGGCACGTTTTCTGTCCCCGCTCCTGCTTGACCATGATCGGACACAGCGTCTCCAGTTTTAAATTTTACTTTTTATTTCAGATAATTATTCAATGAAAACTGCTTCCAGAGATGCCGGCATATTCCTCCTGCCCTGTCACCATTCACAGGCAAGCACCCATATACCTTCAACCTATTTCGGCCCGATGCAACATTGTTCTTTACGTAAAGGAACAACACGGCCTGTTCGCGAATGGTGAACCGGGAATTTGCCGGGAATTAACAGATGATGCTATTTAAAGATAGGCTCTCGATGGGCCCACGGTTCCGCGTCATCTCTCCTCAGATCGATCAGGCGACGTCGTCAACCGGGAAAGTGGTTTTCCGCCCTGCGAAAGCAAGGTATAGGGGAATTCTTCTATCGTCGAGGTCGCCGGTACCATCAAATTTGGACAAGGCGGCTTGCCAGCAGATCGAGAAAGCTGCAGACACCTGAGGCGCAGGAAATGTTCGTACGGCGGCCGAGGCTCCGGCCATTCCAGTCATCCACGGAAAAGTGCATTTCTCGCACCCTTTCTCCAGCATCCCGCAGCCCTGAATGCACAAAGTGGTATGCGGCAACACAGGCGGTCCGATTATCGCATCGATGATGCCAATCGCGAAAAACAGGCAGCGACGCTGTCGACGCCACAGAGAATAGCCTCTGAGATCGATCCTCCGCAGCATTGCCGATGAAGTCCCCTTAGCAGCGAAACAGTGGAGACGTTAGCCCGTCCGGCTAAAGGTCATCTCCAGGCGGATAAAAACAATACCGCCATCCAAAAAACCAATGTCAATCCCGTCTCTCTGCTTGTCCCGTTCCTCTCGTGAATAAACCGGCCAAAGATGTTCCCAGGCAACCAATGAACCAGGGTTCCTGCACCAACCGTCGCACAGCATCAGATCTGTTATTTACGGTAAGGAATGGTCGATTCACATCCCAGTGATGCAAAGTGAAGATAAAGGAGTAGATTTTCTCCAGGCAATTTTACCGGACAGACGGACCGTGTTCGAATTCAGCTGAATTCCAGAATAAGGGAGACGATCGATGGACAGTCTTTCAGTACTTGTGGTGAACGGCAGGGAAACACAGTTTACCCGGGGTCAAACCATTCTCGAAGTCTGCAAGAATATCGGTGTGCCCATCCCTACCCTGTGCCATGACAACCGCCTGAAGCCGTATGGTGGTTGCCGGCTCTGTATCGTTGAGATCAAAGGTGTTCCACGGCCGCTCGCCTCCTGCACCACCCCGGCTGAAGCAGGCATGGATATCATCACAGAGAGTCCGCGGCTGACCCGGCTGCGCAAAACCGTCCTCGATCTTCTGCTCTCCAATCACCCCAACGACTGCATGTGCTGCGAAGCCGCCGGCGACTGCAGCCTGCAGGAACTGGCCTACCGCTACGGAGCCAGGCTTGACCGCTTTCCTGGAGAACAATGGCAGCTGCCTATCCGCCAGGACAACCCGTTCATCACCTTCGAACCCAACAAATGCATTGTCTGCGGACGCTGCACGCGTATCTGCAACGAAGTGGTGATGGCCGGAACGATCTCCATCGTCAACCGCGGCTTCGAAGCAATGCCCGACACCGCCTTTGCCAAACCACGCAGCATGGAAAACTGCGAATTCTGCGGCCAGTGCGTCTCCGCCTGCCCGACCGGTGCCTTGACCGACAGCAAAGGACGCGGGCTGGGCAGGGTCGGCGATGTCGCCAAGATCAAGACCACCTGCACCTATTGCGGCACCGGCTGCAATTTCTTCCTCAATGTCAGGGACGACCGGGTGGTCAGGGTCACCTCCGACTTCAGCGCCCCGGTCAACAAAGGCAATCTCTGCATCAAAGGCCGGTACGGCTACGATTTCATCCACCACCCGGAGCGCATCCGCACCCCGCTGATCAGGGAGGGCAACGGCTACCGGGAAGCCGGCTGGGATGAGGCTCTCACCCTGGTGGCCTCCAGGTTCAGAGAACTGATTGACACCTACGGGGCGGAGAAGGTGGGCGGCTTTTCATCGTCGCGCTGCACCAACGAGGAAAATTACCTGATGTCGAAATGGGTGAGGACGGCGGTCGGCTCCAACAATATCGACAACTGTGCCCGGGTCTGACACGCCCCCACCGTGGCCGGTCTGGCCACCAGCCTTGGCGCAGGAGCAGCTACCAACTCACTGGCACAGATGCCTGACATCGACACCCTGTTTCTATTCGGCTCCAACCCGACGGAAGGACACCCGATTGTTTCGCTGTACCTCAAGGAGGCCATCGCCAACGGGGCCAAGCTGGTGGTCAGCGATCCCCGCAAGACCTGGATGGCCAAACGGGCGGATGTCTGGCTGAACCTCAGGCCGGGCAGCAACATCGCTCTCTTGAACGGCATTATCAAGGTCATTCTCGACAACGGCTGGGAGAACCGAGAGTTCATCGCCCAGAGAACCGAGAATTTTGAAGAACTCAAGGCCAAGGTGAACGAGTACGACCTCGAGCGTGTTGAGAAACTGACCGGAGTCAGCCGGGACAGGATCATCGAAGGGGCCCGGCTCTATGCTCATGCCGGCAAGGCGATGATCGTCTACGGCCTCGGGGTCACTGAACACCAGACCGGCACAGAAAACGCCATGGCCATCGCCAACCTCGCCCTGGTATGCGGCCATATCGGCCGGCCGTCAACCGGCATCATGGCCCTTCGCGGCCAGAACAATGTCCAGGGCGCATCGGATCTCGGCCCCCTGCCGGCCACCCTGCCGGGCTACCAGTCGGTCACCAACCCTGCTCTTCGGGAAAAATTTGAGAAGGCCTGGGGAGTGAAGATCAAGAACACCCCCGGCCTGAAATCTGTCGAAATGCTTGACGAATGCAAGCGCGGCAACTTCAAGGGCATCTTCATCCTCGGCGAAGACCCGGCCCAGACCGATGCCGACGTCGGCCACGTCAAGTCTGCGCTGGCCTCCGTCGATTTTCTTGTCGTTCAGGATATCTTCCACACCGAGACTACCAAATTCGCTCATGTAATTCTGCCCGGCGCCAGTTTCGCCGAAAAGGACGGCACTTTCACCAATGGCGAACGGCGAGTCCAGAGAGTCCGCAAGGCGATCAACCCGATCCCGGGCATGGCCGAATGGGAAGTGATCTGCAGAATCTCAACCCTCATGGGCTACCCGATGTCCTACAGCCATCCTTCAGAAATCATGGATGAAATCGCATCACTTGTGCCGATCTACGGCGGCATCAGCTATGACCGGCTGGAAGAAAAGGGCATCCAGTGGCCCTGCCCGACCAAGGATCACCCGGGCACCACCACACTGTACACCGATCTGTTTTCGCGACCGGGCGGCAAGGCCACTTTCATGGCCCTCGAACATCAGGGCTCTGGAGAAGTCCCCGACGAGAACTACCCGTACGTGCTCATCACCGGCCGTATCCGCGAACATTACAACAACGGCTCGATGACACGCCGATCCCAGGGGATCGCCGAAGTGGTCCCGGAAGAGCTGGCCGAGATCAGCTTTGCCGATGCCGCCACGCTGGGCGTCAACAACGGCGATTGGGTACGGGTTTCATCCCGCCGCGGGGAAATCAAGGTCCGAGCCAAGGTCTGCGAGCGCAGCCAGACCGGCAATGTCTTCATGACATTCCATCACCAGAACGCTCTGACGAACATTCTCACTTCCGGTTTCCGAGACCCGATCACCGGAACGCCGGAATACAAATCCTGCGCGGTGAACATCGCTCCCTGCGCATAGCTCAAACCCTCACCGGGATGGACTCCCTCCATCCCGGTGAGTTTTTTTTGACCGAAGAACTTATCGATCGATCAATAAATACCTGCCGCCCTCTCCTGCACCAGCAGGGATTTTGCAGAAAATTTGGCTGAACATTTTTAACCGGGAAAATACAACCAAGGAGTACTCGACCATGATAAAGAAGACGTTCAAGGTAAATGGCGTTGACAGAACCGTTATCGTCCGCGAAGAGGATTCTCTGGCGACCGTCCTGCGTGACCAGTTGAAGCTGACAGGAACCAAAGTCGGCTGCGGCGAAGGCCACTGCGGCTGCTGCAACGTGATTCTGGACGGCAAACTTGTCCGTTCCTGCGTGACCAAGATGGCAAAGGTCGACGATGGCGCGGCTGTCACCACCATCGAGGGAGTGGGGGCGCCCGAAAAGCCGCATGCCCTGCAGAAATCGTGGATGCTGCATGGCGGGGCCCAGTGCGGATTCTGCTCGCCCGGTTTCATCGTTTCGTCGAAGGCGCTCCTCGACAAGAACCCGGCCCCGACCCGCCAGGAAGTGCGGGACTGGTACACTGTCCACCGCAACGCCTGCCGCTGCACAGGATACAAGCCGCTGGTCGATGCCGTCATGGATGCCGCCGCCGTCATGCGCGGCGAGAAAGACCCGCAGGAACTCGACTTCCGGATGCCCGCCGACGGCCGCATCTTCGGCTCGGCCATCCCCCGCCCCAGCGCGCTGGCCAAAGTCACCGGCACCTGCGACTACGGCGGCGATATCGGCATCAAGATGCCGGCCGACACCCTTGGCCTGGCCCTGGTCCAGGCCAAGGTCTCTCATGCCAACATCATCGCCGTGGACACATCCGCCGCCGAGAAGATGCCCGGAGTCGTCAAGATCCTCACCGCCAAGGATATCCAGGGCAACAACCGCATCAACGGCCTGGTCACTTTCCCGGAACGCAACCTCTGCGACGGCTGGGACCGCCCGATACTCTGCGACACCAAGATCTTCCAGTACGGTGACGCCATCGCCATCGTCTGCGCCGACACCGAGGCCAACGCCCGTGCCGCCGCCGATGCGGTTATCGTCCAGATCGAGGAACTGCCCGCGTACATGAGCGCCCCGGAGGCGATGGCTCCGGACGCCATCGAGATCCATCCTGGCACGCCCAATGTCTATTTCACCTGTGACATAGAAAAGGGCGAGGACACCGCTCCCGTCTTCGCAAACGCCGCCCATGTGGTGGAGGATGATTTCTACGTGGGCCGCCAGCCCCACATGACCATGGAAACCGACGTCGGCTACGCCTACACCGACTCGGACGGGAACCTCTACATCAACACCAAATCCATCGCGGTTTATATCC
The DNA here is from genome assembly GCA_964475345.1 of uncultured Desulfobulbus sp. GTDB lineage: Bacteria > Desulfobacterota > Desulfobulbia > Desulfobulbales > Desulfocapsaceae > Desulfoprunum. The sequence continues at coordinate 52 of CAYYWK010000177.1, read as the reverse complement.
ATGCCCTGATGATCGCCGACGGTCTCGGGATGGCCGGCGACAAGCTGTTCAT
>CAYYWK010000176.1:0-6403 GCA_964475345.1 uncultured Desulfobulbus sp. | reverse complement strand
AAAAGGTGACGTGCTCGACCTGGCTGACGAACTTCTGGACGCTGCCCTCCTTGTCGATCCGCAGTTTCCCGTCAAGGACCGACACTTCCAGCCCGCCGGCGGTGAAGGTGCCGACGAACACCACCTTCTTGGCGTTCTGGCTGATGTTGATGAAACCGCCGGCCCCGGCCAGCCGGGTCCCGAACTTGCTGACGTTGAGGTTCCCGTGCCGGTCGGCCTGGGCCAGTCCCAGGAAGGCCAGGTCGAGGCCGCCGCCGTCGTAGAAATCGAACTGTGACGGCTGATCGATCAGCGCATCGGTGTTGAGGGCTGCGCCGAAGTTGAGTCCGCCGGCCGGCAGTCCGCCGATGACGCCGGGCTCCGCGGTGAGGGTGATCCAGTCGAGGATCTGTTCCTCGGCGGCAACGTTGGAGATGCCTTCCGGCATGCCGATGCCGAGATTGACGATACCGTCGGCGGTCAGTTCGAGGGCGGCGCGGCGGGCGATGATTTTGCGGTCGCTCATTTCGATGGTCGGCAGGGCGTCCACCGGCATTTTGATTTCGCAGCTGTAGGAGGGATTGTAGGGAGTGCCGAAGGTCTGCCAGTGGTTGCGGGGTTCGGAGACGACCACCCGGTCCACCAGGATGCCCGGAATCTTCACCTGACGGGCGTTGAGACTGCCGCGTTCCGCCACCCGTTCCACCTGGACGATGACGATGCCGCCGCTGTTGTGGGCGGCGGTGGCTATGGCCAGGGCCTCGAGGGTCAGGGCCTCGCGCTCCATGGTGATGTTGCCGTCGGTGTCGGCGGTTGTTCCCCGCAGCAGGGCGACGTGGATCGGGAAGGTCTTGTAGGCCAGGTAATCCTTGCCGTCGAAGGAGATGTGCTCGACGAGGTCTTCGGTGGTGATGCTGTTGATCTTGCCGCCGCCGTGGCGGGGATCGACGAAGGTGCCGAGGCCGACGGTGGTGATGGTGCGGGGCTTTTTGGCGGCGATGTCGCGGTAGAGGTGGGAAATCACTCCCTGCGGCAGGTTGTAGCCCTCAATCAGGTTGTCGAGGGCGAGTTTCTGCAGTTTCGGGACCAGGCCCCAGTGACCGCCGACCACCCGCCGCACCAGGCCCGGGTGGCCGAGGTGGTTCAGTCCCCGTTCCTTGCCGTCGCCCTGCCCGGCGGCGTAGACGACCGTCAGATCGCGGGGCTGGCCGTGCTGTACATAATATTCCTCGAGGGCGATGGCCAGCTGTTCGGGAAAGCCGGTGCCTACGAAGCCGCCGGTGGCGATGGTGTCGCCGGTGCGGATCAGGCGGACCGCCTCCTCGGCAGAGACGACTTTCTCGCGGCGACTCTGCGGGCGGGATGAACCGGAATGCGGGGCATTGGGGGAAGCTGTGGGATTTTCCATGGATGTTTCGGCCTGTGAAGGATGATGGTCTGCGGCGGTGTCGGATGCCGTGGTGGTTGTTCCGGAGAGCTAGCAAGATAGATGCCAGAGGCGAAAAGGTGACGTGTTCGGGTGTTCGTCTGCTGGCTTGGAATTTGCACGAGAGGCCGATGTGTCACAGGTCGACGGACGTGGCTGCCCGAGGACGGCCGCATGTCGTTACGTTGTAGAGTGGTGAAGTCACCGAAAAGGAGCAGACCATGCTGAAGATCGAGGGTGCAACGGCCGTCATCACCGGCGGCGGCAGCGGTATTGGCAGGGCCCTGGCCGAGTACTGGCTGAGGGAGGGAGGAAGGGTGGTCATCGCCGACGTCGCCGAGGAGGCGCTGCGGCAGGCCGAGGTGGAAATGCGGACAATCAGCCCCCATGTGACGTCGGTTGTCTGCAACGTCACCCGGGAGGAGGACTGTGAGCGGCTGGCCGACCATGCCGTCGCCACCTTCGGGGCGATCAACCTGGTGGCACCTTTTGCCGGCATCACCATTGACGGCTTGCTGGTCAAGACCGACCGGGAAACCGGCAAGGTTACCGGCAAGATGTCCCTGGCACAATTTCAGAAGGTCATCGACATCAATCTGACCGGGGTTTTTCTGACGGTCAGGGAGTGCGTCGAGCGGATGGTGAACGCCGGCTGCCGGGGGCTGATTTGCCTGGTTTCCTCCACCGGCTCGCTCGGCACAGCCGGCCAGATCAATTATTCCTCGTCGAAGGCGGCGATGGCGGTCATTCCCAAGGTTTTGACCGCCGAGTTCTTCCGCCGCGGCTTTGCCGACCGGATCCGCTGCATGGCCATCGCCCCGGGCTATGTCGGCACGCCGATGGTCAAGGCCATCGATGAGAAGGTGCTCGGAAAGATCATCGAACAGGTGCCGATAAGTCGTCTGATCGAACCGGAGGAGGTGGTCAGCATGGTTGCCGAACTCTATCGCAACGAGGCCATGGCCGGTGAGACGGTCTTCATTCACGGCGGCCTGCGACTGGGTTCGAAGGGTTGAGCGGCAGCCGCCTTGTGGCTGATCGTGGAATAAGGACGAAGCACAACTGCCAACAGCGAAAAATGAGGAAATCGATATGCGAGAAGTAGTGATCGTCAGTGGCATGCGGACCCCGATCGGGGCCTTTGGCGGGACTCTGGCCGCCACCCCGGTGGTGGAGCTGGGTGCGGTGGTGTTGAAGGAAACCCTGCAACGTGCCGGGCTGCGGCCGCAGGTGTCGGCGCAGGACCGGCAGTGGATGCCGGACCGGCTGAAAGATACCCCGGTCACCGGACTGGAGAAGGGGTATTATCAGTATGACGACGATCTGCAGCCGGTCGAGATCGACCAGGTGATCATCGGCAACGTCCTGGCGGCAGGCCAGGGCCAGAACGTCGCCAGGCAGGCGATGATCCGGGCCGGCATTCCCAAGGAAACGCCGGCCACTACGGTCAACAAGCTCTGCGCCTCGGGTATGGAGGCCGTTGCCCTGGCAGCCCAGGCGATCCGGGCCGGAGAGGCTGAGGTGGTGCTGGCCGGCGGCATGGAGAACATGAGCCTGGTCCCCTATGCCTTGCCTTCGGCCCGCTGGGGACAGCGGATGAACGACGGCAAGATGACGGACCTGATGGTCTACGACGGCCTGTTCGAGATTTTCTACGGTTATCACATGGGCATGACGGCGGAGAATATTGCCGAAAGATACGGGGTGAGCCGGGCGGAACAGGACGAGATCGGGGCGCTCAGCCATCAGCGAGCGCTGGCGGCAATCGAACAGGGGCTTTTTACCCGGGAAACGGTGCCGGTCAGGGTCCGCAAGGGCAAGGAAGAGGCGGTCTTTGCGGTCGATGAACGGCCGATGGCGACATCTCAGGAGAAGATGGCCAAGCTCCGGCCGGCCTTCAAGGCCGATGGGACGGTCACTGCCGGAAACGCCTCGGGGATCAACGATGCCGCCGCGGCGTTGCTGCTGATGTCGGCGGAAAAGGCGGGCGAGTTGGGCCTGGAGCCGCTGGTGAGGGTCAGGGCCCAGGCCTCCGCCGGAGTCGATCCGGCCTACATGGGGCTGGGGCCGATCCCGGCCGTCCGGCGAATCCTTGCAAAAACCGGCCTGAGCATCGGCGATTTCGGCGCCATCGAGCTCAACGAGGCCTTCGCCGCCCAGGCCATCGCCTGTGTCCGTGAACTCGGCTGCTCCATGGAGAGGACCAACATCCTCGGCAGCGGCATCTCGCTCGGACACCCGATCGGCTGCACCGGGACGCGCATCCTGGTTACCCTGATGCACACCATGCAGCGGCAGGGTCTGGCTCTCGGTCTCGCCTCGCTGTGCATCGGCGGTGGCCAGGGAATGGCGATGGTCCTCGAACGGAGCGACGCCTGAGGAGGTCAGGCGCGGGGCTCGTCGGTCTGGATCGACAGCCCGTACTTCTTCAGCAGGGCATAGAGATGGGAGCGGGATAGCCCGGAGATCGACAGGATCCTGGAAATCTCGCCCCCGCTCTGGCGGATGAGTTCGCTGAGGTAGATCTTTTCCGAGGCGCTCTTGAAGCTCTTCAGCGAAGGCAGCGGGCGATCGAAGATGTCCTGGAAGATCTCCTGGCCGATCATGCTGGCGTCATCGTCGGAGGGAATGCCTTCCCCGCAGGACAGCATCTCGGATCCGGTCAGCTGGCGGATCTGTTCCTTGGCGACCTGGATCCGCAGTTGCCGTGGCAGGTGCATGGCGAAGAGATTCTGCTCGGAACCAGCCGAGATGATGGCCCGCTCGATGATGTTGAACAGTTCCCGGACGTTACCGGGCCAGGAATACCCCTTCAGGGTCTCGAGGAAGTCCTCGTCCATGTTCTTGACCGGCATGCCGTACTGGGTGCAGAGCTGGGCGGTCTTGAAGGACGCCAAAGCTTCGATGTCCTCGGGCCGCTGTCTGAGCGGCGGCAGCGGCAGGCGGATGGTGGCGACACGGAACAGCAGGTCGCTGCGGAACTCCCCGCTTTCCACCATCTCCTCGAGGTTGCGGTTGGTGGCGGCGATCAGGCGGAAATTGCTGGTCTGCTCCTGGGTGTCGCCGACTGCCCGGAAGGTCCGCTCCTGCAGGACGCGAAGGAACGATTTCTGGATCGACAGCGGCATTTCCCCGATCTCGTCGAGGAACAGGGTGCCCTGGTCCGCCAGTTTGACCAGGCCGATCCGGGTGTCCTGGGCGCCGGTGAAGGCGCCCTTGCGATGTCCGAAGAGCGTTGACTCGACCAGCGACTCGGTGAGTGCGGCGCAATCGACAAAGACGAACTTCCCCCTCGCCCGTGGGCTGTTGTCGTGGATGGTCCGGGCGAAGAGTTCCTTACCGGTACCGGTTTCGCCGGTGATCAGCAGGTTGGCCTCGGAGCGGGCGGCCTGCGCCATCAGCAGGAAGCAGGCCTTCATCCGCGGGCCGATGCCGATGACCTTGCCGGTATCCGGCAGGTCGGCTTCGATCTTGCCTTTTTTCTCCTCACGATATTTCAGGGCCCGTGTCAGCGTCAGGGTGATTTCCCGGATGCTCGATGGTTTGAGAATATAGTCCCAGGCCCCGCCCTGAATTGCCAGTTCGGCACCATCGGGGTCGCCCTTGCCGGTGAGGATGATGACCTCCGGGGGGGCGGCCAGCGCCATCAGTTCCGGCAGCAGGTCAAGGCCGTTGCCGTCGGGCAGCCGGACATCGAGGAAGAGGATGTCGAAGGCGAGTTGCCTGACCGTTTCGCGGCCGGCGGTCAGCGAATGGACGGACCGGCAGGAATGGCCGAGCCGCGTGCAGAGGCTCTTCATGGTTCCACAAATTTCCTGGTCGTCGTCGAGGATCAGTATCTCGGCCATGGTTTACGCCTCTTCGAGAATGGTGTTGATCGTCGAGATCAATTCGAACCTGTCGTAGGGTTTGATGAACACCCGGCGGATCGAAGGGGAGGAAAGGGCCGCCGCTATCGCGTCTTCACGGCCCGATACCAGCAGGAAGGGCAGCGCGGGGTTCAGCAGGTGAATCCGTTCCAGGAGTTCTATGCCGTTCATGCCCGGCATGTCGTAATCGGTGATCACCAGGTCGAAGCCGTCCGGGGTCGCGGCGACATGATCGATGGCCTGCCGGGGAGTACCCGCCGCAGTGACTGAAAAACCGGCCTCGCTGAGGATCCGTGGGGCGGTATGGAGCTGGTCCTCGTCATCCTCGACGAAGAGGATCCGGCAATGCCGCGACCCGGCCATCTGACGTCGTTCCTCGTGTCGAGCGCCCACAGCCTCGATGACGGGAAAATAGAGATGGAAGGTCGTCCCCTGGCCGGGTTCGCTTTCCACCCGCAGCCCCCCCTTGTGGGCCTTGACGATGCCGTGGACGACGGCGAGGCCGAGGCCCGTTCCTTCGGTCTTGTCCTTGGTCGAGAAAAAGGGGTCGAAAATCTTGTCGATGATGTCAGCGGGGATGCCGGGTCCGTTATCGGCCACTGTCACCCGGACATGCTTGCCGTCGCCGAGGTTGAGGGTCTGGGCCTCTTCCGGGCCGAGGACGATCTGGTCGAGGCGGATATGCAGGGTCCCTCCCTGCTCGCGAAGGGCCTGGAAGGAGTTCGTGCAGAGATTCATCGTCGCCTGGTACAGCTGGGTGGGGTCGGCCAGGACCATTCCGGCATCGGGGGCGATATGGGATCGCAGCTCGATGTTGCCGGGCAGCGAGACCTCCATCAGGCCGATGACCTCGGTGATGACCGCCGTCAGGTCGGTGGGCTGGAAGCCTTCCTGGGAGGGTTTGCTGAAGGCGAGGATCTGTTTGACCACCCGGCTGCCCCGGCGGGCCGCCTTGAGGACCCGCTCAAGATCGCTGGCTGTCTGGGAGTCGGCCGGCACGTCGCCGATGGCAAGCTCCGTCGAATTGATGATCGATGTCAGGATGTTGTTGAAGTCGTGGGCGATACCGCCTGCAAGGGTGCCGATCGCCTCCATCTTCTGGGCCTGCAGCAGCTGTGTTTCGAGGTCG
>CAYYWK010000175.1:0-6420 GCA_964475345.1 uncultured Desulfobulbus sp. | reverse complement strand
TCCCCTTGCCCCCGGGCCGATCCTCGACGAAGTGGTCAAGCTGCTCCGCCCCAGACTGCCCTCGACCATCGCCATCGCACACCGCAACGACAAGGCCGCCAGGGTCCTGGCCGATCCTGCCCAGTTCCACCAGGTGCTGATGAATCTGGCGACCAACGCCTTTCACGCCATGGAAGAGACGGGCGGCGGGCTGGAGATCACCATTGCCGACACGGTATACGGTGAATCCGACCTGGCCATACATCCAGGCGTCGTCCCCGGAGACTTTGTCCGGATAACCGTCAGCGACAGCGGCCCGGGTATTCCCCCGGAGATCAGGGACCGGATTTTCGACCCGTATTTCACCACCAAGGAGGTCGGCAAGGGCACCGGCATCGGTCTGGCGATCGTCGACCGGATTGTCCGTGACTCGGGCGGCTTCATCACCTGCGAGAGCGACCCCGGCAGGGGGACCACCTTCACCATTGCCCTGCCGGTCTTCGCCGGCGCGCCTGCAGGCGTGACCAACGAGGAGGAGGCGCTGCCCGGCGCAGGCGGCAGCGGCCGCATTCTCCTCGTCGACGACGAGGAACTCCTGGTCACCATGGGCAAGTCCATGCTCGAACGCCTCGGCTACGAGGTGACGGCGCTTACCAGCAGCGTAGAGGCCCTGGCGGTGTTCCGGAAGGATCCCTTCCTCTTCGATGCCGTGGTCACCGACCAGACGATGCCGGGGATGACCGGTTTCGATCTCGCCAGGCAGATGCTGGCGATCCGCCCCGGCCTGCCGGTGGTATTGCTGACCGGCTACAGCAACCTCGTCAATGAGGCAAAGGCCCGGGCCTGCGGAATCAAGGGCTTTGCGATGAAACCGCTGTCGAAGAACGAGATCGCCTCACTGCTCAGAGAGGTGCTGGAGGAATAGCTGGTCAGCCAGAACGTCCTCTCGCCGGGTAAGGTTCCGGCAGCATCCCTGCAGCAGTCTCCACGCGGCGGCCGCATCACCACTTCCCTTCAGCTGCGCCATAGAGTCTCGCCATCCCTGCCGCGCCCGCCGCGATGTCGCGGGCCAGTTCCGGCGGCGCCAGCACCATTGCCGTTTCCCCCCAGGACAGAATCCAGCGCTTGAGTTCCAGCAGGTGGTTGACGGTCAGCGACAGCACCAGCGACCCGTCGGGATGCTCGTCGATATGCTGGCTCGGGTGCCAGCGGCGCTCGCGGATGTAGCCCGCCACCTCCCGCTGAAAATGGATGCTGACCTGGTATTCGCTGTCGCTCCAGTGGACGCCGAAATGGCTGCCGGTGAGCCTCGTGAAGTCGAAGCCCCCGGGGATAATGAAGTCGTCCAGCAGCATCTCGACCTTCTCCATCCTCGCCAGGCTGAAGGTGCGGATGGCGTTGCGCAGGTGGCAGTGGCCGACCACGTACCAGTCCCCCTCGTAGCGGACGCCGTGATAGGGGTCGAGTTCCCGCGGCGCCGGTGCGCTTCCCGGGGTGCGGTAGACCACCCTGAGCCGGCGCGAGAGGCGGATAGCCTCCGCCACCTTCTCCCAGACGCCGGGCAGGATCAGCGTGTTGGAAGGGGGGAAGACCGTGAAGCGGGCATGGTCCTTGCCGAGGTCGACGGTGGCCTTCTCCGGCAGGGAGTCCTCAATCTTCCGGAACACCGAGCGGAGGCTGTCGTAGAGCGGCGTCCCCTCGTACTGGGCCAGCAGCTTCTCGGCCAGGTAGATCGCGAAGAGGTCGCTCTCCCTGACCGAGATCGCCGGCAGCTTGTAGTTCGGCTCGCTGTAGAAATATCCCCGGTGCCGGCCCGAATATTCCAGCGGGGCGTCCAACTGGTAGCGCATGTAGTCGATGTCGCGCTGGATGGTCTTGACGCTGACCTCGTAGCCTTTGGCCAGCTGGGAGTAGTTGGGGTAGCCGCCCCTGCCGATCTCCCGGTCGATGTAGAGCAGTCGGGCATGCTGCGGTTTATATTTTTTCATGAAATTTCATCTCCTGATTCTGGTAGGACAGTGTTTGACTTACCACATGCGGTATAAGGAGTCAAAAGGAAGCGGCACGACCCGACAGTCGCCTGCCGATATCAACCACAGTCCATCAGGAGACAGGCCATGCGATTTGCGACGATCAGGAACCCCTTGAAGAGAAAGCAGTGGGAGGAATTCATCGAGACGGCCCACGGCAAGCTGCGCGAAGAGCGCATCGACCTCCGCTTCACCACCGTGAAGGTCGACGGCTCGGCCGCCAGGGCGACCACGGTGCTGCCGGCGGTGTATTTCGCCTTTGCCCAGGACTGCGCCCGGAAGTGGGTGGAGATTGAGCTCAGGCCGCGCACGGTGAACGGCAAGAGGTTGCCGCAGCGGGAACTCTATGCCTACCTCAGGGCCAACCTGCTTGGCCGGCTGCCGGCGCTGTCCCACCGCCTGGCCTGGGCTGACGGGCAGGGCAAGACCGCGAAGAACTCCGATTCAGGCGAAGGTATGCGCATCAAGGTCTACCTGGACGAATCCGACGAGCACCAGTGGATCGAGGCGATGGTCCGCCTGGCGAACCGGACCCTGCCCTTTCTCGACAGGTTTGCGTCATCGGCGCATTGATGGTGGAAGGCGACCGGTTGACTCTGGCTGGGAGGATACAAGGGACAGCGGCGGCCGGAATGTCCAGCCGCGAGAAAAGGGTTGCTGCTGCACCGGTTTTGGCGCTAAGAAGATGACTGGTGCAGCAGGCCAGGCAGGCTTTGATGTGCGCTGGCTTCAGTGAAAACCCTGGCCCCTGGATGCTGTGCTCCGTTCACCGACTGGATGATCGCTTCGCCGGAATGGCAGAAATCTGCTTGTGCAGGGTTGTCTCATGACCACGATCGAGACCTACATCACCCAGTTTTCCAGGCTGAACCGCGCTCCGGGTGCGGTCTGGGGTGAATCGACACGGCGAAAAGCTCCGCACAAGCCGATTCTGCTGCTGGCGGTGCTTGATCTGGTCCACCGTGGCGTCATCACCTCTCCATTCATCGACGTCACTGGCGACCTCGTGGAGCTCAACGAACTGTTCAATCTCTACTGGCACCGGATACTTCCCCACGGCCAGACAAGCAGCATCGCTTTCCCGTTTTCCCGTCTCAACCGTGAACCGTTCTGGGAGCTGGTTCCACAATCAGGCTCGACCATCAGTCAGGCTGTGATACACCGCACCTCCTCTGTCACCTATCTGCGCAAACATGCCGTGGGTGCAAGAATTGACGCTGATCTGTTTCACATCATCGAGAACGAGAAGGGACGGGATGCCCTCCGGGAAACGCTCCTGCAGTCGTGCTTCTCTCTGGAGGCGGCGGCAAGGCTGCGCGAACAATCGGCGATCAACCGGGAGGCATTTGCCTACAGCCGGATTCTGGAAGAAACAGCGCATCACCCGCTGACAATGGAGATCGTGGAGCAGAACACGTACCGTCCTGCAGCCCGCGATCAGGGCTTCCGGAGAATTGTCATCAAGGCCTACGACCATCGCTGTGCCCTGTGCGGGGTACGGATCATCACAGCGGAACAGCGCAGCGTGGTGGATGCCGCCCACATAGTGCCATGGCGGGTGAGCCACAATGACGACATCCGCAACGGCATGGCGCTTTGCAAACTCTGCCACTGGGCCTTCGACTGCGGCATGCTGGGGGTTTCAGACAGCTACAACGTCATAACTTCCCGGCAGATCGGGGCTGACTCCAATGCCCCCGGGTTTTTGCAGACTCTCGCCGGACGAGGCATCATTCCGCCGGCGGATCAGGATCTTCGGCCGGCGCCGCAGTACCTGGCAAGTCATCGAAAAGAATGGCGGCTGTAGGGTATGGAGATCGTATACTGACCGGCAGAGCGACTGCATGGGAGGAACCGCCCAGTGAACTGCGTCTTGCGGCCAGTACCGGCAAGGGGGAATTCCCTCGGTCCCTTCCTCGAACACCGGCTCTGCCCTTGCTTCCCCTGCCCGTCGCGACCTAATTTTCAGGAATCGACATACAGAGAAAAAACGGGATATCGTATTTCACGTTCTCAACCGGTTGCATGCCTTGAAGTCACCAGGCAGACGCGCAGCCATGAAGATTGCTGGAAAAAACCATTAGCGCACAGGCAATGCCTGGAGTTGTCAAATACCTGCCCGGCGTGACGGATACGTCGTGAAGTCGCGTAGCCCAGGAAGAACCTCAACACGGTGATCCGCACCTGTCCCGGACCGTATGACAGCAGACTACTACGACACCCATTCCACCGAGTACGGTGAGAGGACGCGCGGGATCGACCCGTCCCCTTTTCTGGGAATGCTGGCGTCGAGATTGCGCAGGGGGGCGCGGGTCCTCGATATCGGATGCGGATCGGGCCGGGATCTTCTCTGGCTGAAGGAACGCGGTTTCAACCCGACAGGTTTCGAGCGGTCGCCCGGCCTTGCCGAAATGGCGGAGGAGCACTCCGGTTGCCCTGTCATCAAAGGCGATTTCCTGCTGGAGGATTTTTCCGGCTTCCAGGTCGATGCCATCGTTCTGGTGGGTTCCCTGGTCCATGTGCGCAAGAATGAGCTTGCCCCGGCGCTTGGGCGAATCTGCCGGGCACTGGCTGTCGGAGGGGTGCTGTATGTCTCGCTCAAGGAGGGCAAGGGCCGTGCATCAGGCGAAGACGGGCGGGTGTTCCAGCTCTGGGAGCACGATGAACTGGCAGCGGTGTTCACCGCCTCTGGCCTGGAAATACTGGAGTTTCGCCGCAGCGTGTCGGCACTGGACACTGAAGACGCCTGGCTCGGCTATCTGCTGCAGCAGGAAAAAAACGAGGCGTGAGCGGGTGAGCGCAAGGCTTGCCGAGGCCCTGCAGGTTGACCTGAACGGCCTGACCGGATCCGCGGGGCGGGTCTTTGGAATTTTCGGTGAACGGCCCATGCGTCAGCATCTGTAAGGATCTGGCTCTTTGTGTCCGTTATGGGAAAGATATTGACCCGGATGACCGGAAACAGCTATCTACAGCAGAATTTTCCGCATTGCATTGGCGCTGGAAGCCACGTGACTGATCTCCGCGAATTCTCCCGGCATGCGCTTTTCGTCTGCCGGATATGTTTTCATGCTCCGTCAAGCCGGCTGGTGCAGCGCTCGGTGCGTCTTGTGAGATACGCATGAACGGGGACTGGGGGAAAAGCGGTGCCGGCGAAGATGGCCGGGGCCAGCAAAGCGGGCCATGATGGTGATGCGGCACTGCGGCCTTCGGCGAAACGGCAAAAGAACAACCTATTGGGAGATATGATGAAAAAAGTGCAGATACGCGTCAACGGCGTCCGGCATGAGTGGATCGCTGAACCGAAAACGGCTCTGCTCGACCTGCTGCGTGAGGACCTGCGCCTGACGGGGGCCAAGCAGTCGTGCGACCGCAAGGGCCAGTGCGGCGCCTGCATGGTGATCGTCAACGGCAAGGCGGTGCGCTCCTGCCTGACCAGGGTCGACGACCTGGACGGCGCCGAGGTCATCACCGTCGAAGGCCTGGGGACTCCGGAGAACCCCCACCTCATCCAGCAGGCCTTCGTTCTGTCGGGGGCAATCCAGTGCGGCTTCTGCACCCCGGGCATGATCATGTCCGCCAAGGCCCTGCTCGACGCCAATCCCGACCCGGACGAGGCGGCGATCATCCAGGCCCTGCGCGGCAACCTCTGCCGCTGCACCGGCTACACCAAGATCATCGAGGCGGTGCAGCTGGCCGGGCGCTTTCTCCGTGGCGAGCTCAGCCCGGAGGCCATCACCCCCTCATCTGAACAAGGGGGCCTCGGCGTCTCGCATCCCCGGCCCTCGGCCATGGCCAAGGCCTGCGGCACCGCCCATTTCACCGCCGACTTCCGCGTGCAGGGGGCGCTTGAGCTGGCGGTGCTGCGCAGCACGGTCCCCCACGCCAGAATCGTCGCAATCGACGCCGCGGCGGCCCTGGTCATGCCGGGAGTCGCCGGGGTGATGACCGCCGCCGATATCAAGGGCACCAACACCCTCAAATACCTGGTGGCAGACCGGCCGGTGCTCTGCGCCGGCAAGGTGCGCTACATCGGCGATCCGATCCTCGCGGTGGCTGCCGTAACCCGTGCCCAGGCCGAAGCCGCGTTGGCTGCGGTCAAGGTCCAGCTGGAGCCGCTGCCGTTCATGGACAGCCCCGCCGCTTCGCTTGCCGAAGGCGCGGTACAGGTTCATGACGATCTCCCCAACCTGTGTTTCGACCAGCCCCAGATCAAGGGCGACGCGGAAGAGGCCCTGCGCGGTTCGGCGGCGGTGATATCGGCCCGCTTCAAGACCCAGATCAACCACCAGGCCCCCCTCGAGCCCGAGGCCACCGTCGCCTACTGGGAAAAGGACGAGGATGACGTCGACAAGCTGGTGATCATCGGTCGCAGCATCAACATCCACTACCATCTCGGCATGCTCCAGGCGGC
>CAYYWK010000174.1:0-6429 GCA_964475345.1 uncultured Desulfobulbus sp. | reverse complement strand
CTCGAGACCGACCGCGCCTTCTCGGCATTCTCGGCGATCTCGTTGATCGTCGAGGTCATTTCCTCGGCGGCGGCGGCAACCATGTTGGTGTTGGTGGAGGACTGCTCCATCGCAGCCGCGACATTGTTGAGATTGGCGCTCATCTCCTCTGAGGCGGTAGCGACGCTGGCCGCCCTCTTGGAGGTGTCCCCGGCGCCGGCCGCCAGCTCCCTGGCCACCGACGACAGCTGGGTCGATGAGGTGCCGACCATCCGGGAATTTTCGGCGATCCGCTTGACGATCCCCTGCAGTTTCTCGATGAAGGTGTTGAACCACAGGCCCATCTCGCCGATCTCATCCTTGGATCTGGCATCCAGGCGCATCCGCAGGTCGCCCTCGCCTTCGGCGATATCCTTGAGGCCGTGGATTGCCCGGTTGATCGGCTTGACTATCAGCCCCGCCGAGTAGGCGACGGCCAGCGCCGTCAGCGCCAACGCCACCAGAGTGATGATCAGGCTGATGGTGCGGATCGAGTTGGCGGCCGCCATGAATTCCTTGGCATCCTGGGTGGCGGCGACAAACCAGTTGGCCGTCGTCAGCGGCGCGAAGCCGGCGACCTTGTCGACGCCGTTGAAGACATAGGCCTCCACCCCGCGCTCGCCGGCCAGCATCTTCCTGACAAAGCTTTCCATGCCGGCAAGTTTGGTGATGTCGAGCTTGAGGATGTGCTCGGTCTTGGGATGGGCGAGGATGATGCCGTTCCTGTCGGTCATGAACCCATAGCCGGTCTCGCCGATCTTGCGGCTGGCAATGATGTCGGTGATGAATTCGACCTTGAGGACCAGGCCGAGGACACCGGCGAACTCCTGACCGGCGCCCTTGAGCGGCACGCAGATGACGCTGATCAGCTTGTTGGTGGTCTTGGAGAGGACGACATCGCCGACGGTCGTCCTGCCGGTGCCCCTGGCGGCGATGAAGTACTCCCGGTCGGCGACGTTGCTGCCCTTGTATTCGCCGCCGCCATCGAGGACGCCGGTAAAGAGATTGCCCTGGGCGTCAGCGACATAGATGCCCTGGTAGGAAGGACCCATCCGGGCGAATTTCTGGCCCAACTCCCGGTACAGGCCGGCCACCTCCGCGGCGGCGGCAGCGGCCCCGTCCTGGTTGACGCGGGCCACCACCTCACCGACTTGCTGATCGGCCGCCAGGACTTCCGCCAGCTTGATCTCTTCCGACAGGACGCCGTCAGCCATGCGGGCCAGATCGGAGGCAATGGTCTCCGCCTGTTTCATACCCAGCGCCGACAAGGCCGTCGACGACTTGGATATGGAGAGAAGAACCACGACAACGAGCGGAATGAGCACCAGGACAATACCGCCGGCAACCAACCTGAACCTGATCGATGTGAACTTCATACGTTCAGCCCCCTTGAGTGCCTTGACAACGTTCACCCCGGTCGGGCGCACTGTCCGCCGGGAATCCTCGCTGCGGCCGGCACTTTACCGCACCGGGGCAACCGTCCCGCCCCGGCTGCCGGAATTGCAGCCGCGATTTGCATTTCCCCCTCCTTTTCAGTCTACGGGTTTTCACGTATTTGTACAGGGACAGCTGAGAGGTACCAGCTGTTTTTCTCCAAATTTGTGCAAAGCCTACTGGAATGAAACCGTCGAGGAAAAGCGTAAGAAGACGAGGTCTTCAGGATGGAAGTCTTCAAGAGCGGTTGCACAACGGCCGGCAGGGGCCAGTCGGACCGGACAGCACCGGCCTTCAGGAGGAGGAATGGAACAGCTGCGGCAATTCAGGAATGGGTGGCGGGTTCGCCAGCAGGAAATTCCGCCAGTGTGCATGATCCGCCGTCGCGCATGAACAGATAGAGGACGCTGCCCGTTTCAGACGGCAGCAGCATTGCAGCCATGGGCCCGGTTTCGGCCTTCAGACAGCGGAACCCCACAGCACGGGCATAGGCCTGGTGATCGCCGCTGGCATAGCGATGCCGGGAAAGGATGGCGATGTACATCTCGACCGACGGATGAGCCAGTATGGCACGCTCGAAGGTATTGCCGGGCGGCGGCCAGCTGCAGAGCACCACCTGCGGCTGAATACGGATCAGGGCCTCGCGGCCGTCCATCGTCAACACATCCCTGCCGATCGGGATTGTCCCTTCCCAGCTCCTGTCGTCGACGGCCGTGATATCTACCCCGGCGTGCCCCAGACATCCTGCCAGGATGCCCCGTCCCGCACCGATTTCCAGGGTTCGTCGCGTGCCGATGACACGACGCAATTCGTTCACCAGCTCTGCAGGGGAGATCAGGTAGCATCCTGCCTCAAGCAGCATGGCCGAAGCCGCGGCCGGGTTGCGCAGCAGATCCCAGACCCGGCGATGCAACCGGCAGGGAAGCGCGCGTGGCCGAGTGGCCAGGGGCAGTATCAACAGATGGAAGAGCAGCCGGTCCCACAGACCAGCCGTTCCACCGCCGAGTTGCTGTTTCTGCAAGGCGCGGCAGTACTGGTCGAGGGCGACTCGGCGGAGCAGATGGAGACCGCAACGATCGGCTGTCTGCGGGTTGAACGACGCCGCCAGCCTGCGGCAGTCCGGCTCGATCTGCTGCCAGGCGTGGTGCGCCAGGGTGAGCTTTCCGGCAATCTCCGCCGAATTCTCAAGGGCTGCCAGCTTTCTCAGTTCGCCATGCACCGTTTCCCAGTGATCCGGAAACAATTCCCGCAATTCCGAGAGGATCGGTTGTTGACGGAGGAGTACTGCGATCACCCGATCCGGATTGTCACCCCGACCTGCCCTCATTCTTCGGCGTCTCTCTCCCGATACGATGCCCCCGTTTTCAACTGTCGTTCCTTCAGGGCCTCGCCGACCTTTGCCGCCAGGTCGTTCATCGTGAAGGGTTTCTGGAGGAACTTTACATCTGCGTCCAGCACGCCGTGGTGGGAGATGATGTTGGCGGTGTAGCCGGACATGAACAGGCAACCGATGTCGGGGTTGCTCTCGCGAACCCGCTGCTCGAGCTCGCGGCCGTTCATCTCCGGCATCACCACGTCGGTGATCAGCAGGTCGATGGCACCGGCTTGCTCGGTGGCGAGGCTGATTGCTTCCGACGGGGCCTGGGCAAGGAGAACGCTGTACCCGAGATCCCTGAGCATGGTAGCGTTGATTTCCAAGAGAACGGCCTCATCCTCGACGACCAGGACCGTCTCGCCATGGGCGGCGGGTATCTCCTGCCGCTCCCTGATCTCAACAGCGGCTGTGTCGCTCTGCCAGGGCAGGTAGATCCTGAAGGTTGTGCCATGTCCCGGCTCGCTGTATACATTGATGAAGCCGTCGTTCTGCTTGACGATCCCGTAGACGGTCGACAGGCCGAGACCGGTACCCTGGCCGATGCCTTTGGTCGTGAAGAAGGGTTCGAAAATCTTCTCCTGGGTCCCCTTGTCCATCCCGGAACCGTTGTCGCTGACGGTCAGGGTAACGTATTCGCCGGGCGGGATATAGGCGGCGGTCGATGGGTTTTCCTCGTCGAACACCACCCTGCCGGTCTCGATGCTGATCCTGCCGACGTCGTCGATGGCGTCCCTGGCGTTGACGCAGAGATTGACGAGGACCTGGTCGAGCTGGCTGGGGTCGACTTTCACCGGGTACCCTTCCTTCCCCGGCAGGAACTCCAGTTCGATATTCTCGCCGATCAGCCAGCGCAGCATCTGCAGTGTCGACGCCACCGCGTCACCGAGCAACATCACCTTCGGGGCGATGGTCTGGCGGCGGGCAAAGGCCAGCAGCTGCTGGGTGAGGTCGGCGGATCGCCGGGCAGCATTCATGATCTCGTCAAGGTGACCGCGCAGCGGGTTATCAAGGCCGCCTTTGAGCATCGCCAGTTCGGCATGGCCGATGATCACACCGAGCATGTTGTTGTAGTCATGGGCGACACCCCCGGCGAGGCGCCCCACCGACTCCATCTTCTGCGACTGCAGCAGCTGCAGCTGCAGTTTTTCCTTTTCCTCCGCCGCCCGCTTGCCTTCGGTATAGTCGTAGATCAGCGACAGCATCGCCTCCTGGCCACCGATATTGACGGTCTCGGCGGACCAGATGACATCGCGGACATCCCCCGAGGCGGTGACGACCTGGGAGCGGAAATCGCTGATGAACCCGTCCTGGCGCAACCGCCGCCCGATCTCCATCCGCTCATCCGGGTTCTTCCAGATGCCGAGTTCCAGGGCGGTGCTGCTGAGCAGTTCCTGCCGCGTATAGCCGATCATCTGCAGCCATCTGGTATTGAAGTCGATGAACCGGCTGTTGTCGATCTCCGAGATCACCATCGGCGCAGGCGAAGAGGCAAAGGCCTTCGAGAAGCGCTCCTCGCTCTCGCGCATCGCCTGCTCGGCCAGCAGCCTGTCGGTGATATCGATATAGGCGACCAGCAGCACCTGGCGGCCGGTTTTGCCGATGAAGCGGGCGTACAGCTCGCAGTCCCTGACCGTCCCGTCCCGGCGCCGCAACTGGACCTGAAACCCCTCGACGACGTTGTCCTGCTCTGTCATCCCCACCAGCCGCTGCCTGTCATCAGGCGCAACCCACAACCCGATGTCGTTGCCGCTGCGGCCGTCCGCCTCCTCCTTTGAGTAGCCGAAAGTCCTGAACCAGCTCCTGTTCCAGGTGGTCGCCCGGAACCCGTCGACATCGGAGGCGAAGGCCATCGGGATCGGCGCCAGATCGAAGAGCCTGGTGAAACTGTCCTCACTTTCCTTCAGCGCCTCTTCCGCCCTTTTGCGCTCGGTGATGTCCACCGTCGCCGACAGGATCAGCGTCTGCCCCGTCATGTCGAGGGTCCGGCCATAGTAGAGGATATGCCGCAGGCCGCCGGCGGTGCTGATGATCAGCTCCCGGTTGGACACTTCGCCGCTCTGCAGCAGTTCGGCAAGGATTCCCTGCGGCCCGCTGTCACCGTAAAACAGACCGACCTCCTCCCCGGTCCGGCCGAGCACCTGGTCTTCCCGCAGTCCAACCCGGCGGTAGAAGGCCTGGTTGGCCATGATGAAACGGCCTTCGAGATCGTTGACTATACAACCGAAGGGGGCTAGGTCGAAGAAGGCGCGAAGCTGGCTCTCGCTGCGCAGCAGTTCCCGGTTGCGCTCTTCGATATCATGCCTGGCCGCATCCACCCTTTTCCGCAGGTTGACATTCCACATCAGGAACAGGAACAGAACGGCGGCGACGACAACACCAGCCAGCCTCACGCTGTTCCAGGAAATGCGGTCGAACACCGAGTGGCCCGCCCAGCGGGCAACAATGCCGGCGATCTCCTCTTCGCCGATCCTGTCGAATCCGTACTGGATAACCGCCAGGATGGCGGCGTTGCCTTTGGCGACCGCACTGTGGCTGGCATTGACCGCCAGCGGCTCGTTGGTCTGGCGGAAATTCCCCTGGTGATCGTGCTTGGCGAGATAGAAACGGGCCGTCTCCTCGTCGAGGACGAAGGCCTTGATCTCGCCGCTGACGGCTGCCTTCACCAGGTCCTCGGCGCTGTCGTACCTGGTCAGCTGGATCCGCGGATATCCGGATGACAGCAATTCTTCGGCGCTGTCGCTGCTGACGACACCGATCATGAACCCCTGCAGGTCGTTGATCCCCCGTATGCCGTGGATCTGCTGGTGAAAAAAGACGCCGGTGGCGATGGTCAGGAATGGTTTGCTGAAATCGAAATGCTGCTGCCGACTCCCGGTGCGGAACAGGCTGCCGACGACATCGGCATTGCCTTCCCGGACAGCCAGCAGGGCATCTTCCCACTTCATCAGGCGGAATTCCACCCTGATGCCGGTCTTGATCTCCCACAGCCGCCAGATGTCGATATTGATGCCGGCAGGTTTTCCCTGGTGATCAAGAAAGGCGAACGGGGCATAGGAGGCATCGTCGGCGATGATGATGCGGGAGGGGGCATCGGGCGGCAAGGCCGTAAGCGCCTGCACCGCCGAGGTGGAGAAGGCCTGCCCGGAGAGGTAAGACAGCAGGATGGCCGCGACGGCCAGGACCACCGCCAGGTACACACGCCACGAACATCGCCGATTCGCCCGAATATCTCTCAGTCCGCCCATTGCCTCAGTCCCGAGACGAGAAAATCTCTGCAACCTGCCTCCCTATCTGTCCGTTATAGAGGAAAATTCAGGTGTTGTCCACGATATCGAGCAGGTCACCGGAAAAACAGCACAATCAGGAGGGAGGCAGGGATGTCAAGCGTCTGAAGGATGAGGCCTTGATGGCCGCGACGACCTCGCTGCCCTCGCGGATTTCCAGTTCACGCACCGATTCCGGGACGATCTGCGCCACTACCCGTTGGCCGCCGCAGTCGAGTTCCACCCCCACCCGGTTGTTGAAGCCGAACATGCCGGCCACTTTGCAGGACAGGAGGTTGCGGGCGCTGGTGGCCTGCGGGTGGTTCTTGAAGAGAACGA
>CAYYWK010000173.1:0-6460 GCA_964475345.1 uncultured Desulfobulbus sp. | reverse complement strand
GGTTTCAAGCGGCTGAGCAGCTATGCCGAGGTCCTCGGCGGCCTGGTCCTGCTGGCCATCGGCATCAAGATCCTTTTCGAGCACGGCGTTTTCGGAACGAGTTGAGATGCGCGGGCGTCAGACCTCCGCACGCGATCACCTGCTTGGCCGGATCGCCGTCGCCCTGCGCCGCAACCTGCTGCCGGGGCTTATCCTGCAGGCGGTTGCCGTCGCCCTGGTCGGCGCCTATTATCTGTGCCCCGCCTCCCGGCCGGCCTTTGACCTGCTCGCCGAACTCAAGCAACGCTATGGCCTCTTCTATTCGCTGCTCGCCACCTCGCTGTTCGGCGGCGTCATCCCCTTTGCGGTCCTGTTGGCCAAAGGCGAGTTCGGCGGTTCGGGCACAGGCCGGGAATTCGCCTTCTACACCCTGTTCTGGGCCGCAAAGGGAATCGAGGTCGACCTCTTCTACCGCTTGCAGGGGATGCTGTTCGGCAACGGTCACGATCTGCGGACCATCCTCATCAAGACGGCCGTCGACCAGTTCCTCTACGTCACCCTCTGGGCCGCCCCCGGCCTGGCCCTGATCTTTCTCTGGAAGGAGCAGGGCTTCAGCCTGCGCCGGACCCGCAGCAGACTCGACCGTCATTTCTTCCTGTTGCAGATACCCTCGGTAACCATCGCCAATTGGTTCATCTGGATCCCGGCGGTGGCGATGATCTACAGCATGCCCCCTCCCCTGCAGATACCGATGTTCAACCTGGTGCTGTGCTTCTTCGTGCTGCTGCTGGCGTTTCTGACCACAGAACAGCCGCGGCCGGAGCGCAGAGTTCAGTGAGGCCCGGGCGGCGGGCAAGCATATCATTCCGCCCATCATTTGACTTCACGGAGTTTCCCCTGTAGAATCGAGTTATTACTCAACAACCGTCGTGCACCAGCAACTGCCCGCTGACAGCCGCAGGAGACCCCGCCGATGTCGATGCTGACCCGTGAATTCAATTACATGCGCAAGGCGCAACGGGTCGATATCCCCCTGCTGGTCAGGGTTGGTGGCAGGACCTATTCGACGGCCGACTGGTCGATGACCGGCCTCGGGATCATCGATTTCCAGGAAACCGCCCACCTCCGCTCCCGCTGATGGCACACCCGGCGGCAAGCGGCCAGGCAACGGCGCCCCCTCGCGATCCGTAATGAAAATACCGCGCCGATCCGGTACACTGGCGACAGACCGTTGCCGACCATCCACCCCGTTACCAGCTGACCAGCCTTCGATGCCGCTTCTCACCCTCATCGCCACGACCCGGATGCTTGCTCGCCTGAGCTGCGGTGCGGCATTCCTGGCCATTGTCCTGCACCTGTTGCCGGCCTATGCTGCCAGCCCGGCGAAGGACGCCGCCTACACCACGACGCTGGATCGCTACAGCCGTCTCCCGGGTGGGACCTCCCTCCCCAGCGCAGAGGAAAAGCGCCTGCTCAAGGCCCTGTCCTATACCGAGATGCGGGCCTTTCGCGCCATCTGTTCCCTGCCGGCTATGACCAGGGAACAAGTGGGGCGGGTTCTGGGGGAACTGCCGGCACTGGCTATCCGTTACCAGCATGTGCCGCTGCTTGAAACACTGGTGACGCTGGAGGGGGCCTCCATCGACAACTGCCGGCGGCTGATCGAGCGGCTGCAGGGCGCCGACTTTGTCAGCGGCAGGGTGCTGGCCGGGCTGGGGAATGTCCGGAAAATGTCCGTTGCCGACCTCTTCCGCCTGCTCGAAAGGGTCGATGATCTCGACGAGCCGGGACGCTGGGCTGCCGGCGGACTGTTTTCTGTGGGCGGGATCACCGCCGCCGACGTCACCCGGGGCCTTGATCTGATCGATACGATGGGAGAACGCCAGCGCTGGGCCGCCGAACAGCAGTGCCGGATCAGAGGGATCACCCCTGCAGAGACCCTGGCCGGCATCGCCGGCATCCGTTCCCTTTCGGCCGGCGACGCCTGGAACGCCCGCAGCCTGTTCATGCTGCCGGAAATGACGGCGGCAACCGCCGCATCCTGGCTCGCCGGCTACTTCAGCCTGCCGGAAGCGGCTCGGGAAGGCGCCTTCCGCCGTCTGCCGGACAGGGATAAATCCCTGCTGCTGCAGGTCTTCGCGGCCGCTGCCGATTATCCGCTGTGGCAGATCAACAATCTCCACGACATCACTGACAACCTTGGCCGGGAGATCGGCAGCGGGACGCTTTCCGGCTATTCCGGCGACCGCCTGCTCGGCCTCATGCTCCGTCTCCACCCGCTCGTGCAGCAGCGGTTCGGCCCGCAGATGCGGCGCTTGCTTGCCAACGGCGACCGCGCCGAGGCCATCGCCACCCTCCGCCAGGCCACGGCGGCAGCCAGGAAACAGACCGCCGCCGACCTCACCAGCGCCAACATCTACGTGTTGCTGGCCCATGGCAGCGACCTCTACGACTCTTCCTTCCGCGACATCCTGGTGCCGGTGCTGAAGAGCCGCATCGTCGCCGATCACGGCGACGACCTGCTGAGCTTTTTGGTCGTCACCGACCCGGAGAGCCTGTTCGCCTCCGACTGTATCGCCAGCCTTGCCCAGAAGGGCAAGTTGACCGTGTTCTTCCCGGCCGATCCCGGCAGGCAGAAAAAAGTCCTCGACCTGGTCGCCCGCTCGGCGCTGCAGAACGAATTCAGCCTGATCCTCTTTTCGGCGACCTTCTCCCGGCTTCTGGAAACCATCGAGCCGCCGGCCCGCTCGTATCTCACCGGCCTGCTGCTGGATGCGGCGGCGCGGGGCGACAACGTTTTTTCCCGCCAGGTGCGGATCATCCTCCAGTTCTATCTCAGCGAGTTCCCGGCACTGCTGGCACCCGGCGACAAGGCCCGGATTGCCGGGATGCTCGCCACCCTCGGCACCATCGACCTGGCGCCCTACACCCGCACACCCTTTGCCGAGTGGCGCTCCGATGGCAGCCTGCGGAGCCTGTCGGTCTTCCAGGACGACGACGACGGCCGCGCCTCCTTTCTCTCCAACTGCCGTACCCTGCTGGCCAACGGCTACCGGCCGCAGCTCTCCTCCCGCCATTCCCTGCCCGGGGTCCCAGCCGCAGCCGCCGAATCGGCACGGGCGGCGGCACAGACGGTCAGTTCCGGGGGCGACGGGCTGGGCAGGCTGCTCAGGCTCGGCATCGCCCACCCGCTGGTCGTCGACTGGGTCAGGACCGTCGCCGGGATCGAGATCGCCCATTCGGTCTTCTTCTACCAGGGTAAAGCCAACCAGCAGCAGTTGCTCGCCCTTTTCCTCAAGGACGGCAGCGAGATGTTCGCCCAGCGCGGCCACAGCTACTGGCGGCGGGACCAGCTCATCGATCCGCTCAAGGCGCTGCTTGAGCGGGGCACCGTGACTGCCGCCGACCTCCGGGCCAAACAGCGCTTTCTCAGCATCGGCTCCTGCGGCGGGATCCGCGCCTATTCCGAACTGAACCGGATCTTCCACAACCATGTCGACATCCTGGCCACCATCGGCACCGGCAAGACCACGGTCAACACCCCCTACAACCAGCGCTTTTTCGAAATCATCGCCGAAGGCGGCGGTGACCTGAGCTGGGAGGAGGTGGCCCGCCGCTCGGCCGGCATCTTCCAGGCAAGCCTCGCCGACGACTATCTGCAGCCGGGATCGCTGCCGGCTATCCTCCACAAAATCATGGATCTGAAACCGCAAGCCGATGCCACTGATCAAACGCGCCGAACTGCCGGCACTGCTCGCTGAGCTGCAGCATTCCGACCCGCCGCAGGTCATCTGCTGCCTCGGCGAGCGCTACCTGGCCCGCGAGGCCGCCGACCTGCTGCAGCAGGCCATCCTCGCCAGGACGCCTGGCACCGTCCACACCGTCGACGGCGACCTCGAGGACCCGGCCCGGACCCTGGCCCGGATCACCAGCTTCTCGCTGCTGCCGGGCCGGCAGATCTTCCGCGTCGGCGACAGCCGGATCTTCCACTCGAAAACCTCAACAGAATCCATCTGGAACAGGGCCATCCAGGCGCACGAGGGAGGCCGGCCCGAGGCGGCCCTGCGCTCTCTGCTGGCGCTGCTGCAGGCAGCCGGCTGCGACCCGGAGGCGGGAACGCCTCTCGCCAAACTCAGCAGCGGCCAGTGGCAGGAACTCTTCGGTTTCCCGAAGCCCGCCGATGACCTGGAATGGGCCGACTCGCTGCTATCCGGGGCTCCCGGGTCTACTGCCTCATCCGGCACGGACGCGGGTATCGCCGAACGCTATCTCGGGGTCATCGAAAAAGGCCTGCCGCAGTCGCACGTCGTCATCCTCACCGTCGAGGAGGCGGACCGCCGGATGAAGCTCTTCACAGCGATCAAAAAATACGGCCTGGTAGTCGACTGCGCCGTTGCCGCCGGTGCCGGGGCGGCCGCCCAGGGCGAGCAGAAGGACATCCTGCGCCAGCTGGCCCAGAAGACCCTGGCCGGTTTTGGCAAGAAGATGGAGACCGCCGCCCTCGATCTGTTCTTCGAGCGGGTCGGTTTCCATCCGGTGGCAGTGGTGATAGAGTCGGAGAAACTGGCATTTTTCGTTGGCGAGCGGCAGACCGTCACCGCCGCCGACATCGAGCAGATGGTGGCGAGAAACCGGGAGGACGCCCTCTACGAACTCACCGACGCCTTCGGCAAAAGGCAGACGGGCAGGACCATGACGATCCTCAACCGGCTTCAGGACAGCGGCACCCACGGCCTGGCGATCCTCGCCACGATGCGCAACTACCTGCGCCGGCTGCTGCTGATCCGGTCCTTCCAGTTGCGGCCTCAGCCTCGATGGCACAACGGCATGAACGCCCGCCAGTTCCAGAACGACTACCTGCCGGCACTGAAAGAAGCAGGGGAATGGCCGGAGCTGTTCAAGGGCCATCCCTACGCCCTGTTCATGAGTTTCGGCACAGCCGCCGCATTCTCCGGCGACACGCTGCGAGACTGGCTGGGATTGCTGCTGGCGGCGGAATACCGACTCAAGGGCTCGCCGCTGCCGCCGCGCCTGGTGCTGGAGGATCTCTTCCTCACCATGCTCGGCGACGCCACATGCGGAGGAGCGTCTCGCCGATCCTGACTGCCGCAGCCCCGTTCCGCTTTCGGTATTGAAAATGTCCTTTTCGGTATTATGATACTCCAAGACAGGAGAAATCTACCGGTGAACCATCCCCTTCGTTTCAGATAACGCTGTATGCCAGAGAAAAAAGGAGCGCCGCAGGGCTCGGTCGCCACCAAGGACCGGGTCGAGGTCACCGAGCCGCCGCTGTACAAGGTACTGCTGCACAACGATGACTACACATCGATGGAATTCGTGGTGTCGATCCTGATCGGCATCTTTCACAAGAAACCCGCCGAGGCGACCCGGATCATGCTCAACGTCCATGAGCAGGGGATCGGGATCGCCGGAATCTATACCCGGGAGATCTGCGAAACCAAGATCGAACAGGTCCACAGCCTTGCCCGGCAGAAGGAGTTTCCGCTGCGCTGCTCGATGGAAAGAGCCTGAGCACGAACATCAACCGCAGGATAGACGGTATACATATGTTGAGCAAAACACTGGAAAAAGCCCTCATCCGGGCGATCAGGGAAGCCAAGAACCACAACCACGAGTACGTCACCGTCGAGCACCTGCTCTACGGGCTGCTCCACGACGAGCTGACCACATACATCATCAGCGAATGCGGCGGATCCACCGACACCCTCAAGGAGAAGCTCGAGCAGTACTTCGTGGCCGACATCCCGAAACTGTCGTCGACGGGGCCCAGCGAACCGGCCCAGACCATCGCCTTCACCCGCGTGCTGCAGCGGGCGGTGGCCCACGTCCAGAGCTGCGGCAAGCAGGAGGTCGACAGCGGCGACGTGCTGGTGTCGATCTTCGCCGAGACCGAATCGCACGCCGTCTACTTCCTCAGCTCGGTGGGCGTCGGAAGGATGGCGGTGGTCAACTTCATCTCCCACGAGATGCCGGAGGGACTGCAGAAGGAACCGCTGCCCAGGCCGCCGGAAGGCCCTGACACCCGTGAGCAGGGTGCGGCGGACAAGTCGCTGAAGGAGTTTACCGTCAACCTGGCCCAGCAGGCCGCGGACGGCAGGCTCGACCCGCTGATCGGCCGCGACCAGGAGATCAGCCGGATCATGCAGGTGCTGTGCCGGCGCAAAAAGAACAACCCGCTGCTGGTCGGCGAACCGGGTGTCGGCAAGACGGCGATGGCCGAGGGCCTGGCCCTGCGCATCCATGAAGACAATGTCGCACGCGCCGAGGGCCGCAAGGCCATCGTCCCCGACCTGCTGCAGGACGTGGAGATCCACCTCCTCGACATGGGTGGGCTGGTCGCCGGCACCAAGTACCGCGGCGACTTCGAGAAGCGTCTCAAGGGCGTGATCCAGGCCATCGCACCCACGGAGAACGCCATCCTCTTCCTCGACGAAATCCACACCCTCGTCGGCGCCGGCGC
>CAYYWK010000172.1:0-6479 GCA_964475345.1 uncultured Desulfobulbus sp. | reverse complement strand
GTCCTGCAACGGGCAGCGAAGATCGGCACTGTGGTTTTTCCCGCGCAATCCGGTTGAAGCAGGGAAAGGGGGAATGGTCTCCCCCCTCTGAGCAGCAATCCGCAGTTTTTCCTCGCAATCTCGGCTTTCCTCCAGGCTGCCCGTTTAACCGCCGGCAGCGTCACGGTCTTCATCGCAGCAGGAGTTGCCCGGCCTGAGCGCGTATGAGATCTTCCTCGTTTATTCCAGTCAGGGACTCGCTTTTCTTGCGGTTGTGCAGCTCGTTGAGCACTTTTCTGGAAAGAGGGCTGTTCCGTGCCAGTTGACCGCTCGATCGCCGCTTCCGGTCGCCGATCTGGTCGGTAGAGCATTCACTCTGCCGGGCCTGGCCGGCCAGCCTCCGTTCTCCAGCAAGCCCGGCCGGGTTGCTGGTGCTTTGCCGGCGAGTATTGCCGGCACGGCCGTTCGCCGTTATCTGCCCGTTGTACATCCCATAGCCGGTACTGATGGCTGGCGCGTGTCTCTTCGTCGGTGTGTCCACAATTCCGGGTCCGTTTCTGAGAGGTGTATCAATTCTGTAAGAGGCTCAGTGTATGGTCAGGATGCTCTCAGCTGTGTCGGGGGAATGGTCTGGTGGCCTGCGTGGATTTCTGGCTCATGCTTTCGAAAGTGACCGCCTGTCTCCGGGAAATGGACGTGATGCTCGCATTCATCCAGCGCCGTTGCGGTTGGCGAGGCGGGGCGTTGTTGAGAAGGAGGGATTTTCTTCAAGCCGATGGACGTTTGCGCCAGTGTCGGCGCTGTCCTGTGTACCGGCTGTGGCGCTGAAAAAACGTGAAGTGGAAACAGCGGCGGGATGGACAGCAAGCCGCCATTCAGGTCAATTCGGTATGCCGTGTCAAACTGCGGCATGTCAGAAATTGTCTGCTCTTCAAGGGAGGATCATATGAAAAAAGCACTCGCGCAATCGATGGTGACCGGAGTTGCATGTATCTTTGCCTCTGTTTCCGGTACACAGGCGATGACTATCACGCCCTTTGACACTGCGGCAGATTTTGCTGCGGCGTTGGTTGGGGCGGGCATTACCATTTCCAACGTCACCTACACTGGCGCCACAGCCGCTTCCGGCTATTTTTCCGGAGGGGTCGCGGCCGGCATCGGCATGGAGTCGGGGATTGTTCTGACGTCGGGTTTTGCCTCCAACCTGCACGGCACGACAAATACTATGCCGGACATAACAGGAAAGAATCACCTTGACGGAGATCCCATTTTAGATGCTCTAATTCCTGGTTATTCTACCTATGATGCGACCTTCCTGATATTTGATTTTGCGTTTACTGACGGTTCAGGCGGCGATGCCTCCTTCAACTTCGTCTTTGGCTCTGAAGAGTATAATGAATACGTTAATAGTGTGTACAACGATGTGTATGGTTTTTTCCTGGACGGCACGGCTGTTGGTAATAATGTTGCCCTGATTCCGGGAACGACAATGCCCATTTCGATAAATAATGTCAATCTTGGTCAAAATTCTGGTTATTACAACGATAACGAATCGAACGGGACCTTCCCCTTCGAATACGATGGATTCACTGATATGTTTACCATTGTGATGAAAGGACTTTCGCCAGGAAAGCATACAATGACCATTGCCATCGCCGATGCGGGCGACAGGATTCTTGATTCCGGCGTCTTCATTCAGGCCCACAGTTTTGCCGAGATGCCCGTACCCGAGCCGGCGACAATGCTGCTTATGGGCGCTGGTCTGGCGGGCCTGCTTGGAGCAGGAAGTAGAAGAAAAGCGTGATGTGAGCAGGTGAGTCAGTTGGCAGGAGAAAAGGCAGAGCCCTGACAGGCTCTGCCTTTTTTGCTGATATTGCTACAGCCCCCAGGCGAACGCGGCCATTGACAGTATGCCGTATTCGATCCGGTGATGGATCCTAGCGCCGGGTATCCCCCGGCCGGCTGCCCCGAGCGGGGCGAAGAGTGGCAGGATATGGTCTTCGCCGGGATGATTGCGGCGGGCGTCGGGGGCAAGGGAGCGGTAGTCGAGCAGGTCGGCGACACTGCCCCGGACGATCCGCTCGGCCAGCCAGTCGTCAAAATCCCTGGCGTAGCCGACGGGTTCGGCATCCATCGGATACCGCCCGAATTCCCGCAGGTTGTGGGTGGCCCCGCCGCTGCCGATGACCAGCACGTTCTCTGCGCGCAGCGGCGCCAGCGCCTCGCCGATGCGGTAGTGATGGCGGGTGTCGCGGCCGGTCTGGATCGATACCTGCACCACCGGGATGTCGGCCTGCGGGAACATCAGCGCCAGCGGCACCCAGGCGCCATGGTCGATGCCGCGGTGCTCCGAGACGACGCAGGATTCTGCCGCCGTGGACAGCAGGCCGGCTATCCTGCCGGCCAGGGCCGGGGCGCCCGGGCAGGGATAGCGGATCTGGTAGAGCTCGTCCTCAAAACCATAGAAATCATGGATCGTCGCCGGCTGTTCGGCGCCGCCGACCATCGGTGCCTCGCTCTCCCAGTGGGCGGAGATGCAGACGATGGCCGAGGGCCGCTTCAGGGAGGCCCCCAACTGCCGGAAGAACCGGCAGGTGTCGTCCTCCCTGAGAATCAGGTTGGGCGCGCCATGCGAGACGAAGAGGCTGGGTTGTTGCGTCACCGGCGATCTCCCGGGGATGTCGATTGCGCTGTCGCCGGCAGTGTTTCACCGGCGCGGGCGGCTGGCATCAGGCTTCTTCGTAGCCCTTGCCCTGGCAGGTGGGGCATTCCTGATCCGGGGTGCACTGGCTGTCGTCCATGGCGTCATCGCCTGGTCCGCGCCACTCCGAATTGACTTCACAGACCCCTTCGATGATCTTCTTTCCCTGGCAGGTCGGGCAGGGCTTTCTCGTTTTTTCCGTCATGTTGTCAACCTCATGGTAAAGGGCGGGAGTGCCGGCCAAGCGGAACGGTTGGGCCGGCTGACGTTAGTGTCCATCGTCGATAACAATGTAATCCTTCAATTTTTCAAGCAGCGAGTCCGGTAACGGCCTGTTGTACATGAAGGCGGCTGCTTCTTCGCCGGTGATCTTTTCCTTGATCGCAAGGGGCAGCGAGCGCAATACGGCAACCCGCTCTGGGTCCGGCTTTTCCTTGGGCGACTCGGATGATGACATGGTGTTTCCCTCCGTGGTGGGCGGTACGCATTTTTTTGAACGAGGATGGTGGCCGCATATCGCTACTGATTATTCCTTCCGGCAAGGAAGTCAAGGCGGCAGGACGTTTTTCAGGAGGTGGCCGCCATGCCTGGCGGCCTTTCAGCCGATGAAGCGGTCATCCGAACGTGCTGACGAGACCTGGTCGCGGCTGGCCTGCATCCAGCCGGAACGACTGTCCTTGACCTCGTCGAAGGCGGCGATGAACGGCTTGATGTCGAGAAGTGGCGTGCCGTCGAGAACGTCGACGCCGCGGATGGTGACGACGTTGGCTTCGACCTTCAGCAGTTCCACGATGGAGAGGCCGATGTGGTTGGGACGGAGAGGGGAGCGGGTGGCGAAGACACCGCGGGCAACCGTATCCATGAACGGCACGACGCTCAGTTCGGTCCGCTGTGCCTGGTGGAACTGGTAGAGCAGGTAGATATGGCTGAAGCCGTCGAGATCGCGCAGGCCCTCGGCGAAATCGGCGAAGACTTCGACGGCTCCTTGCTGGATGGCCGCCCCCTTGGGCTGGATGGGCATGTCTTTGAGATTTTTGAACGGGCTGTGGATGATGCCGATGGGGTGCATGGCGGTGTTCCTCTGCAGAAGCGCCGCATCCCCTTCGCAGCGGATGGGATGCGGCTGGACGAGATCATTTCCAGTAATACAGTGCCGAGCGGCCGAGTTCCTGCTCGATCTCGAGCAGGCGGTTGTATTTGGCGATGCGCTCGCTGCGGCTGGCCGAGCCGGTCTTGATCTGGCCGCCGTCCATCGCCACCGCGAAGTCGGCGAGAAAGGTGTCCTCGGTCTCGCCGGAGCGGTGCGAGATGAAGTAGCGCCAGCCGGCGTCGCGGCACATCCGCACCGCGTCGATGCTCTCGGTGACGGTGCCGATCTGGTTGAGCTTGATCAGTACCGAGTTGGCGGTCTTCTCGCGGATGCCGCGGTCGATGTAGCGGGTGTTGGTGACGAAGATGTCGTCGCCGACGATGTCGATGCGGCCGCCAAGCCGGGCGGTGAACAGGCGGAAGCCCTCCCAGTCGTTTTCGGCAAGAGGGTCCTCCCAGGTGAGGATCGGGTATTTGCCGACCCATTGCTCGCCGAGGACGATCATGTCGGCGGAGGACATCCTGCCGCCGCCGGAGCGGCTCAGTTCGTAGGTGCTGGTGAGGTCGCTGGAAAAAGAGCTGGCGGCGCTGTCCAGCGAGAGGCCGATATCGACGCCGGGCCTGTAACCGGCCTTTTCGATGGCCTCGATGATCGTCTCGATGGCGTCCTCGTTGCTCGCGAGGTTCGGGGCGAAACCGCCTTCGTCGCCGACACCGGTGGACAGGCCGCGGGCCTTGAGGATCTTCTTGAGAATATGGAAGGTCTCGGCGATGTAGCGCAGGCCTTCACCGAAACTCGATGCGCCGAGCGGCACGGCCATGAACTCCTGGATGTCGACACTGTTGTCGGCATGGGCGCCGCCGTTGATGATGTTCATCGCCGGCACCGGGATACGGCGGCAGGTGGTGCCGCCGAGATAGCGGTAGAGCGGCAGGCCGAGCGAGGTGGCTGCAGCCCGGGCCACCGCCATCGACACTCCGAGGATGGCGTTGGCGCCGAGGGAGGATTTGTTCGGGGTGCCGTCGAGTTCGATCATCAGCCGGTCGATGGTGGTCTGCTCGCAGGCGGACATGCCGACCAGGCGGGGGGCGATGATGTCATTGACGTTGGCCACCGCCCTCAGTACTCCCTTGCCGAGGTACCTCTCCGGGTCGCCGTCGCGGAGTTCGATGGCTTCGTTCTCGCCGGTGCTGGCGCCGGATGGGACCGAGGCGGAGACGGTGGTGCCGTCATCGAGGGCG
Organism: uncultured Desulfobulbus sp.; assembly: GCA_964475345.1. Lineage (GTDB taxonomy): Bacteria > Desulfobacterota > Desulfobulbia > Desulfobulbales > Desulfocapsaceae > Desulfoprunum. The sequence continues at coordinate 1,468 of CAYYWK010000172.1, read as the reverse complement.
ACAAAAACCCGGACGGTCGGGTTGCCCCGGGAATCGAGTATCTCCATTGCCTTGACTGCGCTGATTTTTCCTGTCATGGGGGTGCCTCCATCAAATTGCCTGAATGGTTTCTCTTGCGGCATCTCCGGCCTGCCGTCGTCCTGACGGTTGCCCGCCGGTTGCGGACAGCCGCTGGTCGAGATGAAGTGAGCGTGCACTGGATGGCCGCCGACGCGGGGGCAGCGGCAGGTTCAGTCTCTCTACTATTCTACGCACCGGTCGTCCCCAAGGTCAAGGATCATCGCGCGGCAACCGCGTGCTTTGCCGGGGAGCCAGTGCGCCCGTGTCGGCAGGCACCGCCTTGTCCTTGACAGGCAGGCGTCGGCGCAGGTATTGTCCTCTCATGCCGAGGTTCGATACTGTTCAACAACCTGAAAAGGAGGGGAGATAGATGAACATTCTGGTCGGTTACCGGGGAGTCAATGTGGGGAAGGACCTGCTGAAGGAGGCCGTCAAACAGGCCAAGGCCTTCAGCGGTGAGGTTCATGTGATGACCTCGCTGTTTGGCGGCGAGAAAACGGAGAGGGAGAAAATCGAAGAGGCCGAGGAAAATCTCGAAAACGCCCGCAAATATTGCGAGGACAAAGGGGTCGCGTGCGAGACGCACCTGCTTGTCCGGGGACGGACTCCCGGTGAGGACATCGTCGAGTTCGCCAGGGAGATCGGCGCCGACGAGGTCATCATCGCCGTCAAGAGCCGCTCGAAGGTCGGCAAGCTGATTTTCGGCTCGACCGCCCAGTATGTCATCCTCAAGGCCGGCTGCCCGGTGATTTCCATCCGCTGAGAAATCCGCAACTCGTGCCGACGGCGCCAGGCCGACTGGGAACTGCCCCGGTCGGCCTGGCCGGCATCATACGCCAGCCGGCGCTCTTCCCCCGACCCCGAGGATGCTATTGAAATAACCGGTAAGCTGGTCGATTTCACCGGCAATCCGTGCCTCGTCCCAACCCAGTTCTCCCGCCATCACCTCCGCGATTGCCTGCAGTTCATGCCGGGACGGGCAGCCGGTGGTTCCGCAGTCGCTGCGCCGCAGGACCACATCGGCCAGGGTACAGGCCATTTCCTCACGCACCGCATGGATGACTTCCGCCTTCAGCAGCGGCGGAGCGATGCGCAGGTAGACGGCGCTCTTCTCATCCCCGGCGATGATGGCGAAAACATCGCTGCAGTCAGGTCCGTAGACCTGCTCGATATGGGGGACGCGCGGCCCAAGGGATTCGATCAGCCGCCGCTCGGCAAAACCGTGCGGGCGCCGGCAGGCGGGTGCTGCGGCAGCAGCTTTTCCTGCCCGGTTCGCGAGCAGCTGCGCCAGTTCCCGGGCGCGGCCGCGGAAGGTCAGCGCCTCGACGATCCGGTCGTCAAAGGCCATGCGGGGCTGCGGATCGACGACGGCAGCTTCCGCTTCGCCGTTCGATCCGTTCCTGGCGAT